>JAICIT010000057.1 GCA_025960445.1 Bradyrhizobium sp.
AAGGGCTTCAAGCGCGAAGTCCGCGTTTCTCCCAGTCTCGCAACCGACACGGAAGCGCTGCTGGCGCGCAGCGCGATCGAGGCGCTTGCCATGGCCGCCAAGGCTGGCCAGGTGATAAGCGGCTTTGGCAAGGTCGAGGAAGCCCTCAGGTCCCGGCAGACGCAAGCCTCGATCCAGGCGTTGATCCATGCTTCGGACGGGGCCGCGGATGGAATCCGGAAATTGGATGCCATCGTCAGGCAGAATGCCGGAGTTAACGATGATTCCAAGCAGTTTCCGGTGCTCACGACCTTGACCTCGGAACAATTGGATTTGGCACTAGGCCGGTCAAATGTGGTACATGCTGCGCTGCTCGCGGGCCCGGCGAGCAAGACGTTCCTGTCGCGCAGCCAGAGCCTGGTCCAATACCGGATGGCGGACGACGACAAGACGACCGGCAATGCGGTTAAGAATTAGCCGATACTGAATGTGCGGATGCGCACGACGAACGAGATTAGGACTGCTGAATGGTTGATAAAACGCCTGGCGACAGGAAACTGAGTGTTCCGAACAAGACCTTGACGCTCAAGCCGCGGGTCGAAACGGGCACCGTGAAGCAAAGCTTCAGCCATGGCCGCAGCAAGCAGGTCGTGGTCGAAAAGCGTGGCAAGCGCCGCGTCGGCGGTGAAGGCCCGGTGACGGCGGAACCGCGCGCCCCGGAACCGGCTGTTGCCAAGGCCGCTCCCGCCGCACCCGCGAGCGCCCCGGTCGCGCGCGCTGTAACGCCGGTGGCTGCGCCGCGCGCCGCTTCCGGCGTGGTCCTGCGCACCCTGACAGAGGACGAGCGTAGCGCGCGCGCCAGTGCGCTTGCCGACGCAAAAGTCCGTGACATGGAAGAAAGGCGGCTGGCGGAAGAGGAAGCCAGGCGCCGTAACAGCAAGGAAGGCATCGAGCAGGCTGAGCGCGAAGCCGCCGAAGCTCGCCGCAAGGCCGAGGAGGAGCGCCACCGTCAGGACGAAGAAGCCCGGCGCAAGGCGGAACTCGAAGCTAAAAAACGTTTCGGCGAGACCGAGGCCAAGGTCGCCAGTGGCCGCCCCGCTCTGCCCGCAACGCGCGCCCCCGGAATAGCGGCCGATATTTCCGACGAGGATGAAGGGCCGCGCCAGGTCCGTCGCGGTCCTGGCGGCGCCGTGCGTCCCGCCGCAGCCCCCAAGACAACCGCAAAACCATCGCCGCAGAAGCAGCGCGGGCGGCTGACGCTGGTCACCGCGCTCAATGCCGACGATGTTCGCGAGCGCTCGATTGCTTCTTTCCGCCGCCGCACTCAGCGCCTGAAGGGACATGCGTCGAACGAGCCAAAGGAAAAGCTGGTTCGCGAAGTGGTCATCCCGGAGGCGATCAACATCCAGGAACTCGCCAACCGCATGTCCGAGCGCGCGGTCGATGTGATCCGGCTGTTGATGAAACAGGGCGCGATGCACAAGATCACCGACGTGATCGACGCCGATACCGCGCAACTGATCGCTGAGGAACTCGGCCACACGGTGAAGCGCGTGGCCGCCGCCGACGTCGAGGAAGGTTTGTTCGATGCGGTGGACGATTCCACGGACACCGAGCCGCGTTCGCCGGTCGTGACCGTGATGGGCCACGTCGATCACGGCAAGACCTCGCTGCTCGACGCGCTTCGCCACGCCAACGTGGTGTCCGGCGAAGCTGGCGGCATCACCCAGCATATCGGCGCTTACCAGGTGAGCTCGCCGGAAAGCGGCAAGAAGATCACGTTTATCGATACGCCGGGCCACGCCGCGTTCACCGCCATGCGCGCCCGCGGCGCCAAGGTGACCGACATCGTCATCCTGGTGGTCGCTGCCGATGACGGCGTGATGCCGCAGACGGTCGAAGCGATCAATCATGCCAAGGCTGCGAAAGTTCCGATGATCGTGGCCATCAACAAGATCGACAAACCTGACGCGAAGCCGGAGCGGGTTCGAACTGAACTGCTGCAGCATGAGGTTCAGGTCGAATCGCTGGGCGGCGATGTCGTCGATGTCGAAGTTTCAGCCAAAAACAAAACCAATCTCGACAAGCTGCTCGAGATGATCGCGCTGCAAGCCGAATTGCTCGATCTCAAAACCAATGCGGAGCGTCCGGCCGAAGGCACCGTCATCGAAGCCAAGCTCGACCGTGGCCGTGGTCCAGTCGCGACCGTGCTGGTACAGCGCGGTACGCTGCGGGTCGGCGACATTGTCGTGGCCGGCGCCGAGATGGGCCGCGTTCGCGCGCTGATCTCCGATCAGGGCGAAGCCATCGAGGAAGCCGGCCCTTCGGTGCCCGTCGAAGTACTCGGCTTCAATGGACCACCGGAGGCGGGCGACCGCCTCGCGGTGGTGGAAAACGAGGCCCGGGCCCGTCAGGTGACGAGCTACCGCGCCCACCAGAAGCGCGAGAATGCCGCCGCGAGCATCTCCGGCATGCGCGGTTCGCTCGAGCAGATGATGTCGCAGCTCAAGACTTCGGGCCGCAAGGACTTCCCGCTGATCGTCAAAGCAGACGTGCAGGGATCTCTCGAGGCGATCCTCGGTTCGCTGGAGAAACTCGGTACCGAGGAAGTCGCGGCGCGCATCCTGCATGCCGGCGTCGGCGGCATTTCGGAATCTGACGTGACGCTGGCGGAAGGCTTCAATGCCGCGATCATCGGCTTCAACGTCCGCGCCCACAAGGAGGCGGCGGCCGCGGCAAAGCGCAACGGCATCGAGATACGCTATTACAATATCATCTACGATCTCGTGGATGATGTGAAGAAGGCGATGTCCGGATTGCTCGCGCCGACGCTGCGCGAGACCATGCTCGGCAACGCCCAGATCCTGGAGGTGTTCAACATCTCCAAGGTGGGCAAGGTCGCGGGCTGCCGCGTTACCGATGGCACCGTCGAGCGCGGCGCCAACGTTCGGCTTATTCGCGACAATGTCGTCGTGCACGAAGGCAAGCTGTCAACGCTCAAGCGCTTCAAGGATGAAGTAAAGGAAGTGCAGTCCGGGCAGGAATGCGGCATGGCGTTCGAGAACTATGGCGACATGCGCGTTGGCGACGTCATCGAGTGCTATCGCGTGGAGACCATCCAGCGCTCACTGTGAGTCCAAGTCTCACAAGCGCTACGGCGGCCTGATAATTCGAGACGCGGCCAAGCAGCCGCTTGCTGGCATCAGGCCGCACACTGAAGCCTAAGGTTAGCCTAACGTTGATGGCGAGAAGCGTAGCTCTTTGCGCGCTGCTCGATCCCATGAAGTCAATGAGAAACAGACTGATGCCCCGCCACCACAAAAAGGACACCGCGCCGGGTGGCTCGCAGCGACAGCTGCGGGTTGGAGAAACCATTCGCCACGCCATCGCGGAAATTCTTTCGCACGGCAATGTGCATGACGCAGACCTCGAAGGCCATATCATCACTGTGCCGGAAGTGCGGATGTCGGCCGATCTCAAGCTTGCGACCATCTATGTGATGCCGCTCGGTGGTCGCGACACCGAAATCGTGATCGGGGCGCTGGAGCGAAACAAGAAATTTCTGCGCGGGGAAATCTCGCGGCGCGTTAACTTAAAATTTGCGCCTGACATCCGCTTCCGCGTGGACGACCGATTCGATGAAGCGGAACGAATAGAGAAATTACTGCGAACATCCGCGGTGCAGAGAGACCTCGCGCCAGATTCACAAGATTCGGAAGAGTGAGCTGATGATCGTGACCACCCCCGGCAGCGAATTCGAGCTGCAAAGTGCCGATCCGCACGACCGCGAAAAAAATAATTCTCTGGAGCCGCTTCGAACGGCCCCGAGCCCTGATGCGTGCGATCAGGACCGTCGCGGCGGCAAGCAGCCGCGCCGGGCGGGGGAGCCCCGGCGCGACAAGCGCGACGTGCATGGCTGGGTCATCCTCGACAAACCGATCGGGATGACCTCGACCCACGCGGTCGCGGTGGTGAAGCGGCTGTTCCAGGCCAAGCGCGCGGGCCACGCCGGAACGCTCGATCCGCTGGCCTCCGGCGGGCTGCCAATCGCGCTCGGGGAAGCCACCAAGACGGTCCCCTTCGTGATGGACGGCCGAAAGCGCTACCGCTTCACGGTTTGTTGGGGCGAGGAGCGCGACACCGACGATACTGAGGGCCGCGTCGTCAGAAGCAGCGAAGCCCGTCCGTCCGTCGAGGCGATCGAGGAGCTGCTGCCACGGTTCACGGGGCTGATCGAGCAGATCCCGCCGCAATATTCCGCGATCAAAGTCCAGGGCGAGCGCGCCTATGATTTGGCGCGGGACGGCGAAACCGTCGAATTGAAGCCCCGCCCGGTCGAGATTCACCATTTAATCCTTGTGGAACAGCCAGATAGCACGCATTCCGTGTTCGAGGCGGAGTGCGGAAAGGGAACCTATGTCCGGGCGCTGGCCCGCGATATTGGCCGACTGCTCGGCTGTTACGGCCATATCTGCTCGCTGCGGCGGACGCTGGTCGGTCCGTTCACCGAATCGGACATGATTCCGCTGGAACAGTTGCAGGCTTTGTGCGATAGAGCCGCGTCTGGCGAGGGCAGCCTCGCCGACGCGCTTTTGCCCGTTGAGACCGCGCTGGACGACATCCCGGCACTGGCCGTCACACGGGCTGATGCGGCAAGGCTCCACCGGGGCCAAGCCGTTTTGTTGCGCGGACGGGATGCGCCCAATTGTAGCGGCACAGTCTATGTCACGGTGGCAGGCCGGCTTCTGGCCCTCGCCGAAATTGGCAATGGCGAACTCATCCCCAAGCGCGTGTTCAACCTGAACGGACTGACTGCCAGTCCGGCTCGCAACCAGGAAAGTGTTTGACGATGTCGATTACTGCCGAACGCAAATCGGAAGTCATCAAGACGAACGCCACCAAGGCGGGTGACACCGGCTCGCCCGAGGTTCAAGTCGCGATCCTCTCGGAACGCATCAATAATCTCACGGGGCATTTCAAGACCCACGTAAAGGACAACCATTCGCGCCGCGGGCTGTTGAAGCTCGTATCCACGCGCCGTTCGCTTCTCGATTACATCAAGAAAAAGGACGAGGCGCGTTACAAAGCGCTACTCGAAAAGCACAACATTCGTCGTTGAGCTGAATACGCGCGCGATTGACGCGCGTTTTTGCGTGTGGCTTCAAAAAACGGTTCGAGTGTTTTTCGGCAAGCCATTCGCACACCGATGCGAGCCGTCGAAGGTCCGCTTCGGGGCGTGAACTTCGAAACGTTTTCGTAGAAGAGTTGACGCCAGATACACGTTCGTCCAGCAGCACTCCGGCGACTGGACGATGACGGGCAAGGTGCCCGTTGCGCGGGGCCAAAGGCTCAAGAGCTTCAACCCCGCACCAAACCGGAAGGATGAAGCCATCCAGCACGTCAAGACCATGGCAGGATCGCCGGACGCTGACCTCGCATTGCGACCAGCGTCCGGCAATCTTGCGCATGGTTTTATGAGCTGGCGTTCATGCCTTTCGTGAAACCATGAAAGAAGATCGAAATGTTCAATATTCATTCAGTCGAGATCGATTGGGGTGGGCGCCCCCTCAGGCTTGAAACCGGAAAGATCGCCCGTCAGGCCGACGGCGCCGTCGTGGCGACCTATGGCGAGACCGTTGTGCTCGCGACGGTCGTCGCCGCCAAGACGCCCCGCGAAGGCGTCGATTTCCTGCCACTAACCGTGGACTATCAGGAGAAGACCTATGCCGCAGGCCGTATTCCCGGCGGCTATTTCAAGCGCGAAGGCCGCCCCACCGAAAAGGAGACGCTGGTATCGCGTTTGATCGACCGGCCGATCCGTCCGCTGTTCGTCGAAGGCTGGCGCAACGAGACCCAGGTCATCGTCACGACCCTGTCGCACGACATGGAGAACGATCCCGACATTCTGGCCCTGGTGGCCGCCTCCGCGGCGCTGACGCTGTCGGGGGCGCCCTTCAAAGGTCCGATCGGTGCCGCACGGGTCGGCTTCGTCAATGACGAGTATGTTCTCAACCCGACGCTGGACGAAATGGTCGAAACCCAGCTCGACCTGGTCGTCGCGGGTACTGCCGATGCCGTGTTGATGGTGGAATCGGAAGCCAAGGAACTCAACGAAGAGATCATGCTTGGCGCCGTGATGTTCGGTCACCGCCACTTCCAGCCGGTGATCAATGCGATCATCCAGCTTGCTGAAAAGGCCGCCAAGGAGCCGCGCGAAGTCAAGATCGTCGACGAAAGCGCGCTGGAAAAGGAAATGCTTGGGCTGATCGAGGCTGATCTGCGAGCTGCCTATGCCATTCCCGTCAAGCAGGACCGTTACGCCGCGGTCGGTAAGGCCAAGGAAAAGGTGATGGCGCATTACTTCGCTGAAGGGCAGGAGACGAAATACGACAAGCTGCGCGTCGCCGCGGTGTTCAAGGAGCTCGAAGCCAAGATCGTTCGCTGGAACATTCTCGACACCGGCAAGCGCATCGATGGGCGCGATTCCAAAACCGTTCGCAACATCGTCGCCGAAGTCGGCGTGTTACCACGCGCGCATGGCTCGGCGCTGTTTACGCGCGGCGAAACCCAGGCGATGGTGGTGACCACGCTCGGCACCGGCGAGGACGAGCAGTACATCGACGCGCTTTCGGGAACGTACAAGGAAACGTTCCTGCTGCACTATAACTTCCCTCCCTACTCCGTCGGCGAGACCGGCCGGATGGGTGGCACCAAGCGGCGCGAGATCGGCCACGGCAAGCTGGCCTGGCGCGCGATTCATCCTGTGCTTCCGCCGCACCACGAGTTTCCGTACACGGTGCGGGTCGTCTCGGAGATCACCGAGTCGAATGGATCGTCATCGATGGCTTCGGTCTGCGGCGCCTCTCTGGCGCTGATGGATGCGGGCGTTCCGTTGAAGCGTCCGACCGCGGGAATCGCGATGGGACTCATTCTCGAGGGCAGCCGTTTCGCGGTGCTGTCGGACATCCTCGGCGACGAGGATCACCTGGGCGACATGGACTTCAAGGTTGCGGGTACCGACCAGGGCATCACCTCGCTGCAAATGGACATCAAGATCGCCGGGATCACCGAGGAGATCATGAAGGTTGCGCTTGGCCAGGCCAAGGACGGGCGCATCCATATTCTCGGCGAAATGTCCAAGGCGCTCACCGCCGCGCGCGCCGAGCTCGGCGAATATGCTCCGCGCATCGAGACCTTCAAGATTCCGACCGACAAGATACGAGAAGTGATCGGCACCGGCGGCAAGGTGATCCGTGAAATCGTCGAGAAAACCGGGGCGAAGGTCAACATCGATGACGATGGCACCGTGAAGGTCGCCTCCGCCGACGGCGAATCGATCAAGGCCGCTATCAAGTGGATCAAATCGATCGCGTCGGACCCGGAGATCGGACAGATCTACGATGGCACTGTCGTGAAGGTGATGGAATTTGGCGCGTTCGTGAACTTCTTCGGCGCCAAGGACGGTCTTGTCCACATCAGCCAGCTCGCGGCCAATCGCGTGCAGAAGACCTCCGACGTCGTCAAGGAAGGCGACAAGGTAAAGGTCAAGCTGCTCGGCTTCGACGATCGCGGCAAGACCCGTTTGTCGATGAAGGCTGTCGATCAGACAACCGGCGAAGATCTCGAGGCCAAGCAGAGGACCGAAGCTGCGCCCCGCGAAGCAGCCGGCGAATAGGTTCTCGCAAGCGTCAAACCAGGTCTCGAGAAAACGACAAAGGGCGGCTTTTCAGCCGCCCTTCTCTTTTGCGCGCGTTATGTCTGCGTTCGCCGCAGCGACACCTGGGCCGATGTTCTACGGGTTCACCGGACCCCTGACGTATTCGGCGTGCAGCCATTTCCCAATCACGCCGCCAATGATGCCGCCGACGATGGGCGCAACCCAAAACAGCCACAGCGACCCCAAAGCCGCCGTTCCGCCGAATACCGCCGTCGCCGTGGAGCGCGCCGGATTCAGCGACGCATTCGACACCGGGATGGCGACCAGATGAAACAGTACCAGTGCGAGGCCGATCGCGAGCGGAGCGAATCCGGCCGGCGCGCGCGGCGATGTCACGCTGACGATCACCAGGATGAACAGTCCCGTGATCACGACCTCTATCAAGCCCGCGCTCAGCATCGAAAACCCGGAACCGCCATAGGTGTTGGACGCTGCAAGAAAAGTGTTCCATTTGCCGGCCGCGGGTGCGCCCTGCAGGATGACATAAAATATCGCGGCGGCGGCCAAGCCGCCGATGACCTGCGCGATGATGTAGGGGATCGCCTTGCCGGCCTCAAAGCGGCCCGCTGCCACTAAGCCGCATGTCACCGCCGGATTGAAATGACCTCCCGATATAGAGCCCACGGCATACGCCATCGCCACTACCGAGAGCCCGACGGCAAACGCCACTGCCATTAACCCGGCGCTCGGCGCCGAGAACAAGGCAGCGCCGCACACTGCGGTTACCAGCGCAAAGGTGCCGATAAATTCTGCAGTCAACTCCCGTGACATTTGCAATTCCCCCGATGAAGCTCTCCGCGACCCGCTGGAGCGAAGCGCCGATCATGCCACCAAGCCCTTGTCGCTGACAACGCCGGCGGAACAGATTCTCCACATCCGATGCCGTCCTGGCGCGCATCCGATCTGTCAGACGTATCGTATTGAAGCAGTTTGGTTCCGGCTTTAGCCGGGCGGTTCGCGTTGCAGGCTGAAGCGCCGTAGAGAGACATACGCCGCATCCCCGTTGATGTTGCTCAAGCCGAGGATGGCTTTATGTCGTCGCCAAGCATTCGCGTCGCCCGGACCGATGAATATCCCGAAATTGCCCGTGTCTGGATGAATAGCTGGGTTTCGACCGGGCTTGAGCAGCCGAGCAACTTCCTGCTGGCCAACCTGCGGGCGCGGATTTCGAAGGAAATGGAGAAGGGCTGGAATTTGTTCGTCGCCGATGATTCCGGTAATATCGCGGCGATGTTGGCATTACATCTGGCGGAGCATCATCTCGACCAGCTGTTCGTTGCGCCGGAATATCGGGGCCGAAGTCTCGGCCGCAGACTGCTCGCGTTCACTCGTCAGCAATTGCCCGATGAAATCTCGTTGCGTTGCGTGCGCGAGAATGAGAAGGCATGGCGCTGGTACGAGCGAGAAGGGTTTGCGTTCGAAAAGGAAGCGGTCGAGCCGATGACCGGATTTACGATGAAGTACTATCGATGGAAGTCATCCAGCGCACCCGATTGAGGCATTAGGAGGCAAGTTTCGCGATGATGAAGCTCTATTGGTCGCCGCGCACGCGTTCATTCTCCTCGCTATGGCTGATGGAAGAAACCGGCGAACGCTACGAACGCGTGCTGATCGACGTCTTCAAGGGCGCCCAGAAGACGCCCGAATATCTCGCCATTAATCCGATGGGTAAGGTGCCGGCTCTTCAGGATGGCGAAGCGACGCTCGCGGAAGCCGCGGCAATTTGTGCTTACGTCGCGGAACGCTATCCGCAATCCAGGCTCGCGCCACCGCTGGGTGATTCTCTGCGAGCGAAATATCTATACTGGCTTTTTTTCGCGCCGGGCTGCATCGAGCCTGCCATG
>JAICIT010000058.1 GCA_025960445.1 Bradyrhizobium sp.
TGCGCCGGCGTGCTGTTGGCGCCTATCACCTTCATTCATTCCAACGTCGGTTTGGTGCTGGGGCTGAAGGCGTTTCCCGCCGCCGTGCTCGGCGGTTTCGGCTCCATCCCGGGCGCGGTGGTGGGCGGAGTGCTGATCGGGGTGATCGAGAGCATGGCCGGCTTCTATCTCGCGGAGGGATGGAAGGATGTCGCACCCTACGTCGTCCTGCTGATTGTGCTGCTGCTCAAGCCCGAGGGCCTGTTCGGGCTTCACATGCGCAAGAAGGTGTAGGTCTCAGCCATGCGCTTCATGTTCAAAACGGACTATGAAGACGATATCAGGCTGTTTCCCCATAGCGGCTATCTAATCTCCTACGGCAGCCTGCTTGTGCTGTTGGTGATAGCGCCGTTCGTGCTCTCCAGCTACCTCGTCAGCCAACTCGTGTTCGTTTGTATCTACGCGACGGTTGGCGTCGGATTGATGATCCTGACCGGCTTTACCGGACAGGCATCTTTGGGGCACGCCGCGTTCCTCGCGATCGGCGCCTATACGGCCGCCTATTTGCAGCAGTTCAATGTTCCGTTTCCCCTCTACTTTGTTGCCGCCGGCCTGTTGACGGGAATAATCGGCGCGCTGGTCGGATTCCCGGCGCTGCGGCTGCAAGGCATCTATCTCGTGATCGCGACGATTTCCTTTGCCCTCATCGTCGAGGAAATTTTGGCGCGGTGGGAAAGCGTGACCAACGGCAATGAGGGCATGCGGGTCAAGACGATTCAGTTGCTCGGCACTGCGGTGCCGCGCGATAGCCCGACGTTCTATTTTCTATGTCTCGGCGTGCTGATCCTGACGATCGTGGGCACGCTTAATCTCTTGCGCTCGCCGACCGGCCGGGCCTTCGTCGCGATACGCGACAGCGAAACGGCAGCGCGAAGCATGGGCGTCAATGTATCGCTCTACAAAGTGAAGTCATTTGCGATCAGCGCCGCGATTACCGGGTTTGCCGGCTGTCTGTTCGCTCACAAGCTATCTTTCATCAGCCCGGAAATGTTCACGCTGCAACTCTCGATCGAGTTCATCATCGTCATCCTGATCGGCGGCGCCTTCAGCCTGCACGGCGCTGTACTGGGCGCGATCTTCATCGTCATGATCGATCCATTCCTGACCTACCTAAAGGACGATGTTCCCGGCATGATCGCCGGCATGGCGGCGGCTCTCGGGGCAGGGTCCGAGCGCGCAGCGCACATCCAAAGCAATGTCGCCGCGTTCGCCTCCGCGAACGGGCTGAAGGGAGCCATCTACGGCGTGATTATCGTGCTGTTCGTGTTGTTCGAACCGCTCGGCCTTTACGGGCGATGGCTGAAGATAAAGCTCTTCTTCCAGCTATTTCCGCTCTACAAGCGCGCGACTTTCAAGCGGCAGAAGATCTACGTGAAGTCGGAGCGGAACCGGTGAGCTATTTCCGCGCCGAAAATCTCTCCTTGCATTTCGGTGGGTTGAAGGCGGTCGACGCGGTCAGTTTTGCCGTCGAAAAGGGCGAGATACTCTCGATCATCGGCCCAAACGGCGCCGGAAAAAGCTCGATCTTCAACCTGATTTCGCGAATCTACAACCCGACCTCGGGGCGGCTGCATTTCGAGGATCAGGACATTACCGCTGCGCCTGCATTCGAGATCGCCAAGCTCGGCATCGCCCGCACCTTCCAGAACATCGAATTATTCGAGAATGCCACCGTGCTCAGCAATTTGCTGGTGGGCCGGCATCGGCATTCCACCAGTCAGCTTTGGCAGGAACTGTTGTTTCTTCCGAGCGTGCGCGCGACCGAGAAAGTGCATCGGCGACGGGTCGAGCAGGTAATCGAATTTCTCGACCTCGCGGCCTACCGTGACAAGCTCATCTCCGGCCTGCCCTATGGCGTGCGCAAAGTTATCGAGTTGGCGCGAGCACTGTGCAGCGAGCCGAAGCTCATCTTGCTCGACGAGCCGTCATCAGGCCTGAACGTCGAAGAAACAGATGACATGTCATTCTGGATCCGCGACATGAAAACCGAACTCGGTGTTACCGTGTTGATGGTCGAACACGACATGACACTTGTGAACCGGGTTTCCGACCGGGTGATCGCGCTGAATTACGGCAGGGTGCTGGCGGCGGGGACCCCATCCGAAGTGCAGCAGCATCCTGACGTCGTTGCCGCGTATCTGGGCGCTTGAGGTCGATGGCATGAGTGTCCCCGATATCATCCTGAAACTCAGCAACATCGAAAGCTACTACGGGCCCATCATGGCGATCAGAGGCATCAGCCTCGCGGTGCCCCGGGGCAAAATCGTGACGCTGCTCGGCGCCAACGGTGCGGGCAAGACCACGGTGCTCAAGACGATTTCCGGGATTATCGATCCGCAGAAAGGCACGATCGAATTCCTCGGACAGCCGATTCAGCGCATGGAGGCGGACAAGATCGTGCGGCTCGGTCTCAGTCATGTGCCCGAAGGCCGAGAGGTGTTTCCGTTTCTCAGCGTGCGCGAGAACCTGATGATGGGCGCCTATCCGCGCCGCGATCGCGCCGCTGTCACCGAGGATATTGAAAGGGTCTACGGCTATTTCCCGCGGCTGCGGGAGCGCATCGACCAAGCCGCCGGACAGCTTTCGGGCGGCGAACAGCAGATGCTGGCGATCGGGCGCGCGCTGATGAACCGCCCGACGCTGCTGCTGCTTGACGAGCCGTCACTCGGCCTCTCTCCGATTTTGGTCAAGGAGATTTTCAGCATCATTCGGCGCGTCAATGAAGAGCAGGGAATGTCGATTCTGCTGGTGGAGCAGAATGCGAAGGTGGCGCTTGAAACCGCGGATTACGGCTACGTTCTGGAAACCGGTCGTGTCGTCATGAATGACACTTGCGAACGGTTAATGCACTCCAAGGACATTCAGGAGTTCTATCTCGGAGCAAAGGAAGTCGGCGCGCGGGCCGAACGACGCTGGAAAAAGAAGAAGACTTGGCGTTGAATGATGATCTGCTTCGGGAAAGGACCGGCAATTAGAGCCGGCACCCGACGTGGCCAGAAAGGGAGGAGCGGGCATGGCCGGACCGGCAGTGCTGACGGTCGCCGACACCATCGCGAGGAGTTTTGTTCGCGCGGTGGAGACACGTGGCGACCGACCCGCGATCCGTGAGAAGAGCTTCGGTATCTGGCAACCCACCAGCTGGCGGCAATGGCTGCAGCTATCCAAGCAAATCGCCTATGGATTGCACGCCACAGGGTTCAGGCCGGGGGATGTCGCCTCGATCATTGCCAACGCGGTGCCGGGATGGGTGTTTGCCGATATGGGCATTCTATGTGCCGGCGGCGTCTCGTCAGGTATCTATCCGACCGATTCTTCAGCGCAGGTCGAATACCTGATCAATGATTCTTCCACCAAAGTGATCTTCGCCGAGGATGAGGAGCAACTCGACAAGATACTGTTATGCCGCGCGCGGTGTCCGACATTGCAGACGATCATCGTCTTCGACATGGAGGGTCTGAGCGGGTTCAGTGATCCCATGGTGATGTCACTGGCCGAATTCCTGGCGCTCGGCAGCAATCACATCCTCAACCGCGAAACGCTTTGGGATGAGATGATCGCAAGCCGCACGGCGGACGATCTCGCGATACTTGTCTATACGTCCGGCACCACAGGCCCGCCGAAAGGGGCGATGCATTCCAATCGTAGCGTCACCCATCAGATGCGTCACGCCAACGATCTGTTTCCTTCAACAGACGCCGAAGAGCGCCTGGTCTTCCTCCCGCTGTGTCACGTCGCTGAGCGGGTTGGCGGCTACTACATCTCGCTTGCTTTGGGATCGGTGATGAACTTTGCCGAGAGCCCCGAAACCGTTCCGGACAATTTGAGAGAAGTGCAGCCGACCGCGTTTCTGGCAGTGCCCCGGATTTGGGAGAAGTTCTATTCAGGCATTACGATCGCGCTGAAAGATGCGACGCCATTTCAGAACTGGATGTATCGCCGCGCATTGGCGGTGGGCTATCGGCTGACCGAGTGCAGGCTTGAAGGCACGCAGCCTTCACTCTCCTTGCGTCTTGCGAACCGTGCCGCCTACTGGGCGGTGTTCCGGAATATAAGGCGCATGCTCGGTCTTGACCGCTGCCGGCTTGCCTTTACCGGCGCGGCGCCGATCGCGCCGGATCTGATCCGCTGGTATCTCGCGCTCGGCCTCGATATGCGCGAGGTGTATGGGCAAACCGAAAACTGCGGCGTCGCCACCCTGATGCCGTCGGATCGCATCAAGCTCGGCTCGGTCGGCAAAGCAGTACCATGGGGTGAGGTCGCAATCTCACCGCAAGGCGAAATCCTGATCAGGGGCGAGTTCCTGTTCATGGGTTACCTCAACCAGCCCGAAAAAACCGCCGAGACCATCGACCCCAGGGGCTGGCTCCATACCGGCGATATTGGGTCGATTGACAATGAGGGGTTCGTCAAAATCACCGACCGCATGAAGGACATCATTATCACTTCAGGCGGCAAGAACATCACCCCTTCGGAAATAGAAAACCAGCTTAAATTCTCGCCGTACATTTCAGACGCCGTCGTGATCGGCGACAAGCGCCCGTATCTGACCTGCCTCGTCATGATCGATCAGGAGAATGTCGAGAAGTTTGCCCAGGATCACGACATTCCCTTCACCAACTACGCAAGCCTGTGTCGGGCGGCGGAGGTGCAGGAATTGATCCAGCGCGAGATCGAGGCGGTGAATGCGAATTTTGCGAGAGTCGAAACCGTCAAGAAGTTCTTCTTGATCGAGCGCCAGCTCACGCCCGAGGACGAGGAACTGACGCCGACCATGAAGTTGAAGCGAAGCTTCGTGAACAAACGTTACGCAGTCGAGATCGATGCGATGTATGGCGAGCGCGCGGTCGCGTGAGAAGCCGGCTGAAAATGGCGAAGGATTAAAAGGCCCGACCCTTCGCACAACACGGGCCACGGAAGAGGAGAATGCAATGTCGATATCATTCAAGGTGCTGGGCCTTGCGGTGAGCGCGCTTGCGCTGACCCATCTGCCGGCCGCGGCCCAAACCAAGGTGACTAATGAAGGTATCTCGCCGACCGAGATTGTGATCGGCACCCACCAGGACTTGTCCGGGCCCATCAAGGTCTGGGGCGTGCCGGTATCAAACGGCATGAAAATGGCCGTGGAGGAAATCAATGCGGCCGGCGGCATCAACGGGCGCAAGCTTCGACTGATCCTTGAGGACAACGGCTACGATCCGAAGAAGGCTGTGCTGGCGTCGCAGAAGATGGTCGAGCGCGACAAAATCTTCGCCATGATTGGGCCGATGGGTTCGCCCACGGTGCTCGCCGCGCAGGACATCCTTTTTGACGCGGGGGTGCTGCAGCTCTTTCCGCTGACGGCGGCTGAATTCACCTTCAAATTTGATCCGGCGAAGCCACAGGAGCGGCTGAAATTCAATAATCTTCTGCCTTACGTCGAGAGCACGCGCGCCGCCATCAAGTACATGATGGAAACAAAAAATTTCAAGAAGCCCTGTTTGATGCATCAGGATGATGAGTATGGCAAAAACGTCCTCGATGGATTCAATCAGCAGCTCGCGGCGATGAAGGTCACGCCGGCGTCGATCACCAGCTACAAGCGTGGCGCATCGGATTTCAGCGCGCCTGTGGCGAAGATGAAATCCGACGGGTGTGACCTGGTCGTGCTCGGCACCGTCATCCGCGAGACGATCGGCGCGATGGGGGAGGCCAAAAAGCTCGGCTGGAACGTCACATTCCTGGGGGCAACCCCGACCAACGTGCTTGAAGTGCCGGCACTTGGGAAGGAAGCCGTGGAGGGCCTTTATGCGGCCTCAGGTTTTGAAATTCCCTACGAGGACACGGCGAGGGGCAAAGTGAAGGACTGGCTGGTCAACTACAAGAAGATGTTCAACACGGACGCCAACACCCAGGCCATCATCGGTTACAACGCCGTGATGACCTTCGCCTATTATGTGAACAAGGCGGGCAAGGATCTGACGGGTCAAAAAGTGCTCGACTCGCTTGAGTCCGGTGACAAATTCCTCGACATCTTCAATTCGCCGCCGACCAAGTTTTCGAAGACCGACCACCTCGCCAACACCGTCACCCAAGTGCAGCAGATCCAGAACGGCCGCTGGGTGCTGGTCAAGGACAATTTAATGTTCTGATCATTTGCTCTGCTGAAGAAGAGGGCTGCGTGCGGTTAGGCACGCACCCCTTGGTTTTGTGAAAGCAACGTTATGGGTCCGCTCACGGCAATGCCATTGCTTGCTGGCTAGCGGTCCGAAGTCAGTTGGCCGACGAAACCAAGCCAGGCTGCGAAGCGATCAGCGTAATAGCCGGAGCGCGATCCCGTTCCGGAATTTCCGCGAGCAACGGCGGCTCGGGGTACTGCATCAGCCCGTACTGATCAATGACAAACAACGGCCGATAATTTCTCAAATTGTCGTCCTCCACCATCGCCATGCGGCGATTGTCGAGCGCGAGCCAATGTCCATCGAGCCGTGCCGCTGCGACTGCGTGGTCCTCGCCGCGAAGGATGTCGCGAATGATTACGATCCGCAGATCATCCGATGATATTCCGGCCTGATGCAGCGCAACGAACTTGGCGATCGCGTAATCTTCGCAATCGCCGGCGCCATGGCTGAACGTGACCAGCGGCGAGGTCCACACGTCCGTCTCGCCGTATTGCGCTTGGTCGCTCATCGGCCGGATCGCCAGATTGACGGCGCGATTTACTTCGCCGAGACGGGCGCGGCCTTCGCGGCCTCGCGCGCTGTCGACAATTGCAAGGAAGCGCAGAGCAGCGGGCGATGCGCAACGCTCGCGATCACCGTCGCAAAGCGCGATTTGTACCCGCTCATCATCCAGCTTCCGTTCGACCTTGCGCCATTTCTCCCGCAACGGGCCGGCGAAAACTCGCGAAACAGAAAGGCCGAATGGCTCTGCCGACGGCTGCGACAGTTGCGGTGCGCCGGGCGAATCCGCTTGCTCCAACGTGCCGGCCGCGAGATCTGCGACCGGTATGTACCAAGCCAAAGCGCACGCCAGCCCGATGGCATGCCGCGTCGGCGAGTGACCCAAAAAGCCCATGTGACGCCCCGTTGTCCGGACATCGGCGAGGGCTCGTTAGCCAGCTCGTGACCGGATCATTCGTGGGCGAGGATGGGTGGGTGGGCTTTGCTTGCGCTTAAAACCGGCCGCTCGGCGCCGAAAAGCGCGAAAGACGCTAAAAGACGCGTCGAGGCATTATCGACAGTTTTAGGTAACGGCCGTTTCCAAGTGATTTCCCGAGAGACGCCACCAAGCACAGGAGCGATTTTGGGCGGTCGGTTTCCCGCGATATGGCTAATTTGTGTAGTGTGTTAGCCAGATCACAGTTTAAGCCGGCACAATGGTGCAGTATGCTGGCGAAAGTCGGCAACAGATGTTCTCGGGCTATAGCGGTAGCTCCTTCTGTTCTCGCGAATAGCCTAAGACATATTTTTATACTTGAAATTTTGGACCTAATTCTTTGCGGGCGTAATGCGAATAGCCTACCTCTCACGAATGTAGGAAGCAGAGACTTCAAAGCGGCCCTGCCGGACGGTGTTGCCGCCTCTTTGCACAAGTAGGAGATGGTTCCCCAACGGTTAGCTTCATGATAAGGCAAGCTTAGACTGACAAAATTATAGAAAAATTAACTTTTTGCGGTGGCGATTTGAATTACGCCGGTAAATTCGACGCGAATCTCTCTTCCGATACCTTGGGCTTGCATTTGCAAGGGCAAGCCAGAGTCGAGACGATTACGCATCACGCAACGCACGCGCCTGCGGACGCGATCATCGTTGCCGATGCTCATCTTCTTTTCACCGGCGATTTCAAGCGATCCGGCGTCGACCTGATCCTCTCCGGCGACGATCAAGAACTGCTCCTGCGCGATTACTTCAAAACCGAGAAGCGTGCACCGCTGTCCTCACCGGATGGTGCGCACCTGACTGGCGACATCGTAACCGCACTGACCGGCCACACTCAATTTGCGCAGGCGGGCGGCGCGAGCGCCGGCAAGGTGATCGGTCATGTCAGCAAGCTCGTGGGCACGGCGACCGCCGTCCGAAATGGCGTATCGATCATTCTTAACAATGGTGACAACGTCGAAAAAGGCGACGTCGTACAGTCCGGCTCCGACTCGACACTCGGAATTACTTTCATCGATGGCACTGTGTTCGGCTTGTCCTCGAACGCGCGAATGGTGCTCAATGAGATGGTTTACGATCCGAATGGGTCGAACAACTCATCGCTGCTCAGCCTCGTTGCGGGTACCATTACATTTGTAGCGGGCGAGACCGCCAAGCACGGTGATATGAAGGTCGATACCCCGGTTGCGACCATGGGCATCCGGGGGACGGCGGTGTTGGTTGAAGTGGATTTCGAGGTTCCCCAAGCGGGGCCTTCGCCCGGCCAGCCGCCTTCACCTTCGGCAAAATTCCAGGTGCTGGTCGAGCCGGACGGCACGACGGGTTCGTACATCCTGTTCGACAAGAACACTCTTACCCCGATAGCGACCGTCAACCAGGCCGGACAGCAGATCAATATCAGTCAGGGCCAGGTCACCATCACCAATGCGCCGCTGCCCCCGGATATCCAAAAGCTCATCAACGATGTGTTCTCGTTGAAATTTACGAGCAACGACTCCAATCCAAAAACCAACACTGGCCAGAACGATACCATCACCCCTCAATCGGGGGGGGCGACTAAACTGGCGGGGGGCGGCGATGTCGTTATCCCGACCTTTTTGGTCCTGAAGAACGAGAAAGGGGCTTCGTTCGATTCCAATACTACTTCCGAGATCTTTATACCGCTGCACGTCGGGCCGACCGCTGTCGCTACCGGCGGCGCTTCGGTCGAGCTTCCCGGCGCGTTGCACAGTCTCACCGTCGATATGGCATCCGGCGTCATCAATTTTGTCGACACCAACGTCAATGATCGTCCGACGGTCTCAGCGGCGTTCAGCACGTTCACCTATCAGAACGCTCAGCACAACGATATCACCTCAACCTTGACGTCGCAGCAGCTTGCGGCGATTGCGGCACTGGAGCTGCCCCTGACGGTGGTGCCTGCGGCTGACAATACCAACAATGGTTCGGCCAGTTGGACTTATAGCGTCGTTGACGGCGCTTTCGATTTCATGTCTGGCGGCGAAGTACTAACCCTGATCTACACGGCGACCGTTAACGACGGCCATGGTGGCACCGTTAGCATTCCAATCGCCGTCACCATCACCGGCACCAACGACGCGCCTCTCATCACCGCACA
>JAICIT010000059.1 GCA_025960445.1 Bradyrhizobium sp.
CCGGGAAATCCCCTTTCCAAGCAGGACCGCCAGTACTCCGCCGAGCAGGAAGCCGCCAGCCGCGAGCATCAGGATCAACCGCTCAGTCTGAGCTACGGTCGCGTCCGATTCCGCTTCAAGCCTTCGCTGCTCCGAAACCAGATCGCCCTTCATCGCGCCGGCGCCCTTGACGATTGCCGCCGCAGACTCATTCAATTGAGCAACTAGTTCAGCAACGGACTTCGAATTCTCGATCAGCTTGGCCAGCGCCTGCCGATACTCCTCGAACAGCGTGGAAGCTTCCTTCAGGGCTTGCACAATCTTCTCGTCCGCAGAGGATACTGCGTGCAGCGCGTTTTCGACGAATACCAGTCGGGCAAGTGCGCTGCTGGCAACCGTCTGGTCGGAATTGACGACGAAATTATTGGCGAGCGCCGTCACGGCCTGGAACTGATCGATGACCTTCTTGATACCGAACTGAATGCCCTGAATCTCTTCATCACGGGCATTGCTGGGCAGATCATCGAGCTTGTAGCGCAGCATGTTGGCGCTGCGCGCAAGCTGATTCTTCGCCACCTGCGCACTCTCGCGCTTGACCTTCAGGATGTCGGCAAAAATCTTGCTGAAGGTCTGGAATTCGCGACCGAGCCGCGTGACCTGATCCAGCCGCGCCGAATTGGTCGTGTCTTTCATTGCCTGACTGATGGCGTCTTTCAGCTTGGGCTCGACAGCCAGCGCCGCCGCAGCGTCATCCTCATTTCCGGTCACAACGTAATAACGCGCCAGCCCACGGTATGAAATCAGCTCCCGATCGATATTGCGCGCCAGGTCGGCTTCCGCAACGCTGTTGCGGTACGTCGCGACGCCCGAAGAGACACGCTCGAATCCGAGATAGGCGATGCCCATGCTGATGGCCGTGATCGCCAGCACCACCGAAAAGCCAAGCATGACTTTGCCGCGGAAGCGCAACGTCGGGAGTTTTAGCGATACCGATTGCGAACCCACCCGTCGCCTCCCCAGCCTTCATTCCGAACAAAGACAGACCAGAAAGCCCAGCCTTCCCGATCCGTTGCCGATAATTAGAGCAGAAACCATAAAGGTGAGTAAATTTGCAGCCGCCTGTGGTCCGGCGGCCCGGTTGTGAACCCCATGGCCCCCTCGCCGTGGCTGCCGTCGCTAGGTTGGGCCTCGCGCACGGTCGCCGCAAACGGCGCGATCCCCGCGGTTCGATCCGCAAGCCGATCGGGCGTGCGGCCGAGCGGCATTTCAGATGATGACTTTACGGTGACTTACGCGACCAAATTCCTAGTTGCAAAGTCGGCTCCCCGTGCTTCTAATCGCGTCAATTAAAAAACTATGGGGAGGTATCGAACGTGCCTACAGTCAAATTGACGGTGAACGGCAGGGCGGTGTCCGCCGACGTCGAAGACCGGACTCTTCTTGTCCAGCTTTTGCGCGACAATCTCAACCTGACCGGGACCCATGTCGGCTGCGACACCAGTCAGTGCGGCGCGTGCGTCGTGCACATTGACGGCCAGGCGGTCAAATCCTGCACTGTGCTGGCAGGCCAGGCCAGCGGCTCCAACGTGGTCACGATCGAGGGCATCTCGAAAGGCGACGAACTGCATCCAATGCAGGCCGCCTTCCGCGATAACCACGGACTGCAGTGCGGATACTGCACGCCGGGAATGATCATGTCGGCGATAGACATCGTCAATCGCTATGGCGGCAAGCTCGACGAGGACACCGTTCGCCACGAGCTGGAAGGCAATATCTGCCGCTGCACCGGCTACCATAACATCGTCAAATCGGTGCTCGATGCGGCGGGCCGCATGAAGGTCGCGCAAGCTGCCGAATGATCCTGATCGGCCGGTCAGAACCACGTTCAAGCAATTGGCTGCGATCCGCGCCTCCAGATTTCCGCGCAGATGATGTGGCCCGACAGGGAGAGATGAGATGGGTGTAGAAGGTATCGGCGCCAGCGTTGTTCGCAAGGAAGACCGTCGCTTCATTACCGGCAAGGGGCGTTACGTCGATGATATCAAGCTCGTCGGCATGACCTTCGCCCAGTTCGTCCGTAGCCCCCACGCGCATGCGAAAATAAAGAGCATCGACACCTCGGCGGCAGCAAAGATGCCGGGAGTGGTCGGTGTGCTGACCGGCAAAGAGATTGTCGAGGACAAGATCGGCAATCTCATCTGCGGCTGGGCGATCACGTCGAAGGACGGCACGGGGATGAAGATGGGGGCGTGGCCGGCGATGGCGCCGGAGACGGTTCGTTTCGTCGGACAGGCGGTCGCGGTTGTCATCGCCGAGACCAAAAATCAGGCGCGCGATGCCGCCGAAGCTGTGGTGGTCGATTACGAAGAACTGCCCGCGGTTCCGGATATTCGCGCGGCAATCAAGTCCGGCGCGCCGCAATTACATCCTGAAGCACCGGGTAACGTGATCTATGATTGGACCCTGGGCGATGAGGCCGCGACCGACGCGGCATTCAAGTCCGCCGCTAACGTGGTCTCCCTTGACATCACCAACAACCGGCTGGTGCCGAATGCGATGGAGCCTCGTGCCGCGATCGCGGAATACAATGAGGCGGAGGAGCACTTCACATTATATACGACATCGCAGAATCCTCATGTCGCGCGCCTGGTGCTATCAGCCTTTTACAATATCGCGCAGGAGCATAAGTTGCGCGTGGTCGCGCCCGATGTCGGGGGCGGATTCGGATCGAAGATCTTCATCTACCCCGAAGAGATGGTGGCGTTATGGGCCTCCAAGAAGGTACGCCGTCCGGTGAAGTGGACCGGCGACCGCTCCGAGGCGTTCCTGACAGACGCGCATGGCCGCGATCACCTCACCAAGGCGGAAATGGCATTTGATGCCAGCAATAAAATCACCGGGCTGCGCGTCAAGACTTACGCCAACCTCGGCGCGTACATGTCGCTGTTCTCATCATCGGTGCCGACCTATCTTTATGCGACCCTGCTGTCGGGCCAATACAACATCCCGAATATTTTCGCCGAGGTGATCAGCGTTTACACCAACACCGTCCCGGTCGACGCCTACCGGGGCGCCGGCCGTCCTGAAGCAAGTTTCGTTGTGGAACGCCTGATGGAGACTGCGGCGCGGCAGTTGAAAGTCGATCCGGGCGAGTTGCGCCGCAAGAATTTCATCACCAGCTTCCCGCACCAGACGCCGGTGATCATGGCCTATGACATTGGCGACTTCGGCGCTTCGCTCGACTCCGCCATGAAGGCAATCGACTATGCCGGCTTCCCCGCGCGCAAGGATAAGGCGAAGAGTGAAGGCAAGCTCCGCGGCATCGGCTTCTCCTGCTACATCGAGGCTTGCGGGATCGCGCCTTCAAAGGCGGTCGGTAGCCTCGGCGCCGGAGTGGGCCTGTGGGAATCCGCCGAAGTCCGCGTCAATCCGGTTGGCACCATTGAAATCCTCACGGGATCGCACAGCCACGGCCAAGGCCACGAGACCACGTTCTGCCAATTGGTCGCGGAACGGCTGGGCGTTCCGATCAGTCAGGTCCAGATCGTCCATGGCGACACCGACAAGGTTCAGTTCGGCATGGGTACTTATGGCTCGCGCTCGGCCGCTGTGGGCCTGACCGCGATCCTGAAGGCAATGGAGAAGGTCGAATCCAAAGCCAAGAAGATCGCGGCGCATCAGCTCGAGGCATCCGAGGACGACATTGTTATCGAGAATGGAGAATTCAAAGTCACCGGCACCGACAAAACGATCGCGCTGCCGATGGTGGCGCTCGCCGCCTACACCGCACACAACCTGCCGGATGGGATGGAGCCAGGCTTGAAGGAGGGCGCATTCTACGATCCCACCAACTTCACCTTCCCGGCCGGCGCTTACATTTGCGAACTCGAGGTCGATCCCGGCACCGGAAAAACCAGCTTTGTCAATTTCGTAGCAGCCGACGATTTCGGCCGGCTGATCAATCCGATGATCGTCGAAGGCCAAGTCCATGGCGGGCTCGCGCAAGGCATCGGTCAGGCGCTGCTGGAAGGCGCGGTCTATGACTCCAGCGGCCAGCTCGTGACCGCGTCGTTCATGGATTACACCATGCCGCGCGCCGACGATCTGCCCTCGTTCAAGCTGAACCACACCACGACCCTGTGTCCAGGTAATCCGCTCGGGGTTAAAGGCTGCGGCGAGGCCGGTGCGATCGGCGCGTCGGCGGCTGTGATCAACGCCATTACAGATGCGATCGGAAACAACAGGTTGGAAATGCCTGCGACCCCAGATCGCGTCTGGCACGCCATTCACGGCAACGCGTAAACGCGATGACTAGATGTTCTTGAACGAAATGGATCCCGATTCTCAGTGAAAAGACACACACCGCCCGAATAGAAGTCAGGAAAACGCGTCATGTACCAGACAACGTACCACCGTCCCTCCAGTGTCGATGAAGCCGCCGCGCTGTTCGCCAAGGGATCGGAATCCAAATATCTCGCCGGCGGTCACACCTTGATCCCGGTGATGAAGCAGCGGCTGGCCTCGCCATCAGACGTGATCGACCTCAGCAAAATCAAGGAGCTCGTCGGGATCGCGCTTTCGGGCGATGCCTTGATCATCAAGGCCGCGACCACTTACTTCGATATCCTGCGGAGTGCGGACGCGAAGAAGGCGATCCCCGCGCTCGTGCATCTTGTTTCCGTGCTCGGCGACCCACAGGTGCGCTATCGCGGCACTATCGGCGGATCGATCGCCAACAACGATCCAGCGGCGGATTTTCCAGCAGCCGTGGTGGCGCTCGACGCAACCGTGAAGACCAACAAGCGTTCGATATCGGCGGATGATTTCTTCAAGGGCCTGTTCGCGACCGCGCTTGAGGACGGCGAAATCATTACCGCAATCTCGTTCCCGCTTCCGGCGAAAGCGGGTTACTCGAAAATGCGCCACCCGGCCTCGCGTTTCGCGCTCACCGCGGTTTTCGTGACCAAGACAAAATCCGGCGACGTTCGCGCCGCAGCCACCGGCGCGTCGCAAAATGGTGTGATGCGGGTGCCGGCGATCGAGTCGGCACTGAAAGCCAACTGGTCGCCGGGCGCGCTCGACAATGTCAGGATATCCGCCGATGGCTTGCTAACTGACATTCACGGGTCATCATCTTATCGCGCCAACCTGATCAAGGTGATGGCGCAGCGCGCGGTGACCGCTGCGGGCTGATCGCAATTTCGCGGGCTTGACCCGGCGCGGGCGCATCTGCGCCCCGCTGCCTTTGCCGTCTGGCGAAAAAGGCGCTTGCCACCCTCCCCGCTAGGCTAGACAATTTCGGCGGCAAGGTGTCCGGCCGGGAGAGCCCATGAAATTCGGCATTTTTTACGAGCATCAACTTCCGCGGCCCTGGAAAGAAGGCGATGAAGCCAAGCTGTTTCAGGAGGCGCTAGATCAGGTTGAGCTCGCCGATAAGCTCGGCATCGATTACGCATGGGAAGTCGAACATCATTTCCTCGAGGAATATTCGCATTCCTCCGCGCCTGAGATATTTCTGGCGGCGTGCTCGCAACGTACCAGGAACATTCGCCTCGGCCACGGCATCTGCCTGATGCCACCAAAATACAATCACCCGGCGCGGGTGGCGGAGCGGATCGCCACGCTCGACCTTGTCTCCAACGGCCGCGTTGAATTCGGCACGGGAGAGAGCGCTTCAGTGATGGAGCTCGGCGGCTTCAATGTCGGCTTCGATCCGGTAGAAAAGCGCCGGATGTGGCAAGAGGGCGTCGAACAATGCACCAACATGATGGCGATGGACCCCTACCCCGGCTTCAAAGGCGAATTCTTCGAGATGCCGTGCCGCAATGTGGTACCGAAACCGCTGCAGAAGCCGCATCCGCCGCTCTGGGTCGCCTGCTCTAACCGGGAAACCATCAAGATGGCAGCGCGCCACGGCATCGGCGCGCTGACGTTCGCCTTCGTCGATCCGCGCGAAGCCCGCCAATGGGTCGACGATTATTACCGCATCTTCAAGGAGGAATGCGTGCCGATCGGGCATGCGGTCAACCCAAATGTCGCGATGGTGACAGGTTTCTCAGTACATGCCGATGAAATGGAATCTCGTCTGCGAGGCGAAGATGGCTTGCGGTTTTTCCGTTACGGCCTGGCGCATCACTATGTGTTCGGCGAGCACAAGCCCGGGCGCACGGATATCTGGGCCAACTTTGAAAAAGCGCGACACGCGTTGCCTCCGGCCGGCGCCGACCACGGCATCGGCACGCCTGAGCAGTTGCGGACACATCTGCGGCACTTCGAGCAATCCGGCGTCGACCAGACCGTCTTCATCCAGCAGGGCGGACGCAACAAGCACGAGCACATTTGCGAAGCTTTGGAGCTGTTCGCCAGAGACGTCATGCCGGAATTTCGTTTACGCGAAATCGAGCGCGAAAAGAAAAAACAGCAAGAACTCGCGCCGTACGTCGAAAAAGCGATGGCGCGCAAACGGGCGATGAAGCCGATGCGCGACGAGGAAATTCCCGTTTACGTCGCGCTTGGGCGCAAGATCGCCGAAGAAGGTACTGGGACCGATCGTCAGAAGCAGAATGCAAAGCTGTGGGCCGAAGCCGCCAAGGTGACGCTCAGCGATCCGCTGCGGCACCAACCCAAAGCAAGCTCAAAGTAACAGGAACGGATGGCTGCCGTGACCGATACCGTGACCCACTCCGAAACCGGCGCTTCAACACAGCCCGCGAGCGGACCGCTTACCGGCGTTCGCATTGTCGAATTTGCCGGCATCGGCCCAGGTCCCTTTGCTTCCATGCTGCTCGCGGACATGGGCGCGGAAGTGCTGACGCTCGATCGGGTCGGCGCCAGGAAAAATCTCAAATCCGTCGCTGGACGCGGGCGCAAGGTCGTCGAACTCGATCTCAAGGACAAGGCTTCGATCGCGCAGGTACTTGATCTGCTTGCTCATGCTGACGCGCTGATCGAAGGCTTTCGCCCCGGCGTCATGGAAAGGCTTGGGCTTGGGCCAGACGTGGTGCAGGCCCGCAATCCGCGGCTGGTCTATGGCCGCATGACCGGATGGGGTCAGGAGGGTCCGTTGGCGCAGGCCGCCGGCCACGACATCAATTATATCTCGGTGACCGGCGCGCTTGCCGCGATCGGTACCGAGCAGAAGCCGGTGCCGCCACTCAATCTGGTCGGAGATTTTGGCGGCGGCGCGCTTTACCTGGTGGTCGGCGTGCTTGCTGCTCTTCTGGAATCAAAAAAATCCGGCAAGGGCCAGGTGGTGGATGCGGCGATGTGCGACGGCGCCGCGTCGCTGATGTCGATGTTTTTCGATATGACTGCCATGGGCCGCTGGATCGAAGGCCGCGAAAGCAATTTCCTGGATGGCGGCGCGCATTTCTACGGCGTCTATGAATGCGCCTGCGGCAACTTCGTCTCGATCGGTTCGATCGAACCGCAGTTCTATGCCTTGCTGCGTCAGCACGCAGGGCTGACCGATACCAGCTTCGATGCCCAGATGGATCGCAAGGCTTGGCCAGAACTGAAGCAAAAACTGGTCCAGGTCTTCAAGACCAAGACCCGCGAGGAGTGGTGCAAGATCATGGAAGGCACCGACGTCTGCTTTGCGCCGGTTCTGACCATGGCGGAGGCGCCGCGGCATCCGCATATGGCGGCGCGGAATATTTTTGTCAGCCGCCACGGCGTCACTCAGCCAGCGCCGGCGCCGCGCTTTTCTCGCACGCCATCAGCCATTCGCGAGCCTGCCAGCGCTGATATCGTTGAAGTGACGGCGGCCTGGAAGGGACAGGCGTAACCATCAGCCGCGTTTCCTTGGATAGATGCACCGGGCTTGTGGGGATCGCGGCGAGCGGCCAACAGAGGTAACAGCCCGCGGCCGAAATGGAGGGTTATTCGTCGTTCGCATCTGCCGCCGGATTTGCGATGATCGCGGCGCGTCAGGCTTGGGGCGCGTTGCTTCCGGCGAACCGAACGTACTCTGCTGCAAAAGTGATGGGATCAGAATGGCGCTCCAGCTTCGACCGAACTGCGAGTATTGCGACCGGGATCTTCCACCGGATTCGGCCGAAGCGCGGATTTGCAGTTACGAGTGCACGTTTTGCGCGGATTGCGTCGAGAGCAAACTGCATAATGTGTGCCCCAACTGCGGTGGCGGCTTCACCATGCGGCCAATCCGACCGGCACAGGAGTGGCGGCCCGGGCTGTCCATCGAGAAACGTCCGCCCTCCGATAAGCGCGTGCATCTGTCGTACAGCCTCGACGACATCGCCGCACATTCGGCGCGGATCAGGACTATCGCACCAGAGAAACGTTGATCTTGCCGCTATGATCATCCCGCCGGCAAGATCGTACCCTCGACCTCGCCGAACCCGACGCGATAACCGTCGGCCTCGCACCAGCCATGAAATGCCAAGCAATCGCCGTCTTCGAGAAAGCTCCGCTTGATGTCACCTGCGAGCTCCAGTGGCTCGGTGCCGTTCCACGAGAGTTCGAGCAGGCTGCCCCGCTGATGCTTGTCCGGGCCGCTGATGGTACCGCTGCCCAAGAGGTCCCCGATATTCATGGCGCAGCCGGATGAAGCGTGATGCACCAGTTGCTGCACTGACGACCAGTACATGTACTTGAAATTGGTGCGGCAAATACGCACCGCCTGATTCATCTGCGCCGCGCGTAGCGTCACATCGAGATGCAGATCGTAGTTGTTCGGCTGCACCTGCCGCAGGTACGGCAACGGCGTCGGCTCCTGCACCGGCCCATGAAGGCGGAAGGCTTGCAGCGCCTCGCGTGTGACCACCCATGGACTGATCGAGGTCGCAAACGCCTTCGCTTGAAATGGCCCGAGGGGCACATACTCCCACTGCTGGATGTCGCGCGCGCTCCAATCGTTCAGCAGCACAAAGCCGAAGATCATCTCTTCGGCCTGCCCCTCGGTTAGCATTTCACCCATCGCCGATGGCTGACCGATCACCACTCCCATTTCCAATTCAAAATCGAGCCGCTTGCAGGGACCGAAGCTTGGCAGCTTCGCATCCGGTGATTTGAGCTGACCGCGCGGCCGACGAATTTTGGTCCCTGAGACCACCACGGTGGATGCGCGGCCGTTATATCCGATCGGCATGTGCAGCCAGTTTGGCTGCAGCGCATTGTCCTTGCCCCGGAACATGACGCCGACATTGGTGGCGTGCTCTTTTGACGAGTAGAAATCGGTGTATCCGGCAACTCGGATCGGCAAATGAAGCCTGGCCTGAGCCATCGGAACCAGCGCACGATTGCGCAAAGGCCCGTCGTC
>JAICIT010000060.1 GCA_025960445.1 Bradyrhizobium sp.
CATGGCGACCAGCAGCGCGCCGATGAAGCAGCCGCCGATCGAGCCGAGGCCGCCAATAATGACCACGATGAAAACCAGGACCGTGAGATCGTTGCCCATCGAAGCATGCACCTGCTCGCGGTACAGCGCCCACATGATCCCCCCAAGTCCGGCAAGACCGGAGCCCACCATGAATACGCCGAGGAACAGCCGCCGGATGCGATAGCCGAGCGCTTCGACCATCTCGCGGTTTTCGACACCGGCGCGAATCAATAGGCCGATCTTGGTGCGGTTCAGGACCAGTTGAATACCACAAAACACGACCAGGCCCACCAGCATTGCCAAGAGGCGATATTTTGCAATCGCGATATCGCCGAAGATGAAGGAGCCGCGTAGCGAGGTCGGCAGCGGCAGCGGAATGATCTGCGGTCCCCACAGCGCGTACAGCGCCTGCTCGGCGACGATCAATCCGCCGGTCGTCATCAAAATTTGCTTGAGGTGCTGACCATAGACCGGAAGGATCAGTACGCGCTCGACGACCAGACCGAGCGCACCGGAAACCGCCATCGACAACGCAGCCGCCGGCGCTAGTACCGCGAGATTTGTCAGCAGCGAGTCGGCCTGCACCGATGTAGCCATCGGCAGCAGCACCAGCGTGCCGATATAAGCGCCGACCGAAATGAACGCACCGTGGCCGAAATTGAGTACGTCCATCAGGCCGAACACCAGCGTCAGTCCGGAAGCCATGATGAAGATCATCATGCCCATGGCGAGGCTTGCCACCGTCAGCGTCACCCACGAACTCGCCGATCCGATCAACGGCAACATCGCGAGCGCCAGGATGGCGGGCAGCAGCACCGGCAGAAGATCCCGCTTCGGCTTCGGGAGCGCCGCGGAGGCGGCAACGTCGGTCATTGATGTGCCTCCAGGCTGAGCCCGAGCAAACGCTCCTGCAGTGTCACATCCGCGGCCAGCGCGGCCATTTCGCCGCGATGGACGATCTTGCCATTGTCCATCACCAGCACCTTGTCGCCGAGTTCGCGCGCAGCGTGGAAATTCTGTTCGACCATCAGGATGGTGGCGCCCCGGCGCTTGATCTCAGCCAGACATTCGATCAGCGCCACCACGATTGCCGGAGCCAGTCCCTTGGTCGGCTCATCGATCAGAAGCAGTTTGCGCGGTTCAACGATGGCGCGGGCGATCGAAAGCATCTGCTTCTGTCCGCCCGACAGACCGCCGGCGCGCGATAGCCAGAAACGCCGCAAGGCCGGAAAGAATCCGAAAATCCATTCAAGCCTGGAATCGTCGAGCGGCGCGTCGCGCGCCGCCAGCACCAGGTTTTCCTTTACGGTCAGATCGGAGAACACCGCCATGGTTTCGGGGACATATCCGACCCCGAGCCGGGCGATGTCGGGCGTCGCGCTGCCCTCAATCCGTTGGCCGTCGAGCGAAATCTGGCCCGCGGACGCGTTCCACAAACCCATGATGGTTCGCAGCGTCGAGGTTTTCCCGGCGCCATTGCGACCGAGCAGCATGATGGTCTGCCCATGGGGTACGTCGAAGTCGATGCCTTGCAGGATGTGATAGCGCCCGACATGGGTATGAACACCGGCGAGCTTGAGAAGCGCAGTCATGCCGCGGTCTTTCCGGGCGCGATCCCGAGATAGGCTTCCTGAACGATCGGCGACGCGATGACCTCGGCCGGCTTGCCATCGGCCACGAGTTGACCGTTGTGCAGCACGATGATGCGGTCTGCCAGCGATCGAACCACGTCCATCTTGTGCTCGACCAACAGGATAATCTTGCTCGCGTCCTGCTTTAGTTGCGCGATCAGGTTCAGGACCACCGGAACCTCATCGATGCTCATGCCTGCGGTGGGCTCGTCAAACATGAATACCTTTGGCTCGAGCGCCATCATCAGCGCGACCTCGAGCTTGCGCTGATCGCCATGCGACAGCGCGGTTGCCGCCACGTTTCGCCGGCCGGCCAGCGCGACCGTATCGAGAATGGCATCGGCGCGCGCGATCAGGTTCCTGCGCGTCATCCAGGGGCGCACCATGTCGTAGTGCACGCCGTTTTCAGACTGCACGGCGAGCCGGACGTTCTCTTCGACGCTGAGGTTCGGAAACAAATTGGTGAGCTGGAATGCGCGGCCAAGGCCGGCCCGGGTGCGCAAAGGCGCGGAAAGACCGGTGATGTCTTTGCTGTCGAACAAAATGCTGCCTTGGGTCGGGCGCAATTGTCCGGAGATCAGGTTGAAATAGGTCGTCTTGCCCGCACCATTAGGACCGACGATGGCGGTCAGCTCACCTGGCCGGAAGGTGCAGCTGACCCCATTCACTGCAACGTGCCCGCCGAAGCGGATGGTCAGATCGCGAGTTTCCAGGGTATGGGTCATCAGCCGGCTCGTGGTGACGCAACAGGCTCGCAATGATTGCCTCTCCTCGCGAGAACGAGGAGAGGCAATGGAAACTCAGCGCTTGTTTCGGATCGGGATGTTCATGTCCCCGATCTTCAGTTCACGCACCGGCTCCAGCACAGCCCAACTGACGTTCGGGTCCACCTTGACCTTGAAGTGATACATGCTCTGCAGCGCCTGATGATCTTCCTTGCGGAAAATCATTTTGCCCTTGGGCGTGTCGAATTCCATGCCTTCCATCGCGCTGATCAGTTTCTCGGTGTCGGTGGATTTCGCCTTGGTGACGGCCGTGACGACGGCCATCGCGGCCGCGAAACCTCCCGCGGTGAAGAAATCCGGCGGCGCGTTGAAGCGCTTCTGGTGCTCGCTGACCAGCCAGTCGTTCACCGGATTCTTCGGGATGTCATAATAATAGTAGGTGGCGCCTTCCATGCCCGGCAGCCGCTTGTAGGCGGCGAGCGCCGGCAGGATGTTGCCGCCCGTCGAAAGTTCGATGCCGTAACGTTTCGGATCCATGTCCTGCAGCTTGGTGAGCGGATCGCCGCCACCCGCCCAGATCACCCAGATAATCTTGCGGCCCGGCTTGTCCTTTAGCGCGTCGAACAGGCGCTGCCCGGCGGCGGTGAAATCGGTCGTGGTGGTCGGCACGTATTCTTCGGCCGCCAAGGTCGCGCCGGTTTTGGCCAGCGCCTCCTTGAAGGCGGCGACGCCGTCACGGCCGAACGCATAGTCCTGCGCCAAGGTCGCGATGGTCACGCCCGGCTTGCCGATCGCCACCGCGTTGGAGATCGCGTCCTGCGAGGAGTTGCGGCCGGTCCGGAAGATATATCGATTCCACTTCTCTCCGGTAATCTGGTCGGCGACCGCCGGCTCGACGATCAGGATCTTCTTGTTTTCCTCGGCAACCGGAAGGTCGGCCAGGGCCGCCGCCGAAGAGGATGTGCCGACGGCGATGTCGGCCTTGTCGTCCTGATAGGCTTCCGCCAAGGCTGCCTTGGACAGATCGGGCTTGCTCTGGTCGTCCTTGGTGATGATGACGATCTTGCGGCCGTCCAGGGCCATGGTGCCCTTGGTGGCGTATTCCAATCCCATCCGCAGGCCGGTTTCGGTCTGCTTCGCATACGCCTCAAGCGGACCCGTTTTTCCGTAAATCAGTGCGATCTTCAGATCTTCGGCTTGGGCACTGGCGACACTGACCAGGCTGGCGGCGGCAATTGCAAGGATGACTGGTAAACGCACGGCATTCCTCCTGTTGCAGAACTTCCCCTGACAAAGCGATTTGCACAGCTTGGGGGACATTGCAATTCCACGTTTCGGCCTTTGACGCATTCGTCATCCCATGCTCGAGCACTGGCACTCCCTCATGTGCCCAAAAGGCCGCCGCTACTATCGAACAAATTGTTTTTTATGACGGAGGAGTCGTGCGCGCGCGAGACGATATGCGCGCTATGGCGCTCAGGTCTTGGGGATCCGGCATTGCATCGTGCAGTGAATTCCGGTTTTCAAAAATGTAATCTCGGTCTTGCCGTCGAAGGCTCTCAGCGCAGATTTCAACAGTCTGGTTCCGAAGCCGGGGGCGCCGATCGTGTCGACCGCGGGCCCTTCGGTTTCGTCCCAGCTAATATTGAGGCGATCGTCGGACGCTGACCATGACACCTGCAATAGGCCGTTGGGCGACGAAAACGCCCCGTACTTTGCGGCATTGGTCGCGAGCTCGTGAAACATCAATGCCAGGCTGACCGCCAGCTTGGCCGGAAGAAACAGGGCATTGCCGTTCAAAGTAAATCGAACGTGCCCGTAGGGGCCCAACTCCGAGAGCAACAAATCCTTGATATCGCAGCCGCTGCCGTCGACCCGTGCGACCAAATCGTCAGTCGCGGAGAGTGCCCGGATTCGTTGATCGATGCTGGCCCAGACCTGCGGCTTGTCATGAAACACCTGATGCAGCACGGCGTGGATCGTCGAGAGCTTGTTTTTGAGGCGGTGTTGAAGCTCGTCAACGATGAGCTTGCGATATTCTTCCTCCTCGATCAGACGTTTTGTGATCTGCCGCTGCCCCAACGCGATCAAGCGATAGTGCTCGATGCCCCATATCGTGAGCCCGCATACGATGAGAAAGATGACCGCGAGCGCGAGCCTTGCGAAATCCGCAGTCGAGGGGCCGAAGTTGAGCGTAAGACCAAGTATGGTGCCCGCCAGTGCGGTGCCGATCCCGACCCGCAGCCCGCCGACGGCTGTGGCAAAAAAGACGGCCGGCAGATACGGCGTGAAATAGACGTCGGGCCGTATCAGCGCGAGACCTGATCGCGCGGCGGTTGCCAGGACAAGGCATAACGCCGCGAATCCAACGCGGAAAGAAGCTGACGGCTGCGACGTTCCTTGCCAGCCTCGCCGAAGCTCGTCGATCAATTTCATCATTCGATCATACTATAGCAGGAGCATCGCCCGCAGCAGGATAGAGAGTCCGCACCGACGATGCGATTTTTCGGGTCGCAATGCTGCTTGGCCCAAGCAAGCTCGACTTGCCTTGTTCCACCCGGCCGGGGATATACTAACCTTCGCTTCACCAGGGGAGAGAAACCAGATGGGACGACTGAGCGGCAAAGTCGCGGTCATCACCGGCGCGACAAGCGGCATCGGCCTGCGGACCGCCGAGATTTTCGTGGCCGAAGGTGCGAAGATTGTCATCGCGGGACGGCGTGTGCCCGAGGGCGACGCGCTGGCGGCCAAACTCGGCGCCAGCTGCATCTTCCGCCGGACCGACGTCACACGCGAGGACGAGGTGCGGGCTCTGATCGACGAGGCGGTGAGCAAATTCGGCCGGATCGATTGCCTTTTCAACAACGCCGGCGGCCCGGCGCAGACCGGCGGCATCGAAGGGCTTGAGGTCGAACGTTTCGATGCCGCGATGGCGACCCTGGTGCGCAGCGTGATGCTCGGCATGAAACACGCCGCGCCGCATATGCGCCGTCAACGCTCCGGCAGCATCATCAACAATGGCAGCATCGCGGGGAGGCTGGCCGGATTCTCCTCCTCGGTAGTGTATGGCGCGGCAAAGGCCGCCGTCATTCACCTGACCAAATGCGTTGCCATGGAACTTGGCGAAGCCGGCATTCGCGTCAACAGCATTTCGCCGGGCGCGATCGCCACCGGCATCTTCGGCAAGGCGCTTGGGCTGTCGGTCGAGGCGGCCGAGAAAACGCCGGATGTGATGCGCGAGGTCTTCAAGACCGCGCAGCCTATTCCGCGGGCCGGGCTGCCTGAGGACATCGCTCACGCGGCGGTGTTTCTCGCCAGCGACGAATCTACCTTCATCAACGGGCACGATTTGGTGGTCGATGGCGCCGTAACCGGCGGTCGCAATTGGACCCAGCAACAGCAGGGCTATGTCGCGGTACGCAAGGCGTTCGAACAGGGGACGGCGTAATCGGCGGGTCATCAATCGGCGATCTTTTATCGATCCGACCTTGTCGCTCGATGCCACTATGGAGGCGAACTCAATGTCCGGAACATTTGCCATAACAACGCCCGGTCGGGCGCAGGCGTCGCCGGTTTATGCCGCGATTATCGCTGGATTGGCGTGCGCGCTGCTGATCGGGAAGTCGCTGCCGATCACGATGGACGGGCTCGCCGCGGTTATCGAGCCGCTCTGCGCGGTTAGCGATCCGGCCGGGTCATCGCTCGACACGGTCGAGCCGATCACCTCGCATGCCTTGCCAAACGTACCGGGCAAGCGCGTGACGATCGTACGCGTGTTTTATGGTCCGGGCGGATTTACCCGCGCGCATCGCCACTCGGGCTCGGTGACGGCCTACATCACCAAGGGCGAGATTCGCTCACAACTCGCCGGCGGACCTGTTGAAACATTCAAGGTGGGGCAGTCGTTTTTCGAGCCACCGGGGGCCACGCATCTGGTGTCGGCGAATGCGAGCAGCACCGAGCCCGCGGAACTGATTGCCGTGTTCGTGGCGGATGAAGGCGCGCAGCTCACGACCTTTATCGAGTAGTCCGTATATTCCGCGCGAGTGGAATTGTTTTGCCTCACACCGGCACGAGTGTCACACGCAATCCATCGCGAGGTTTTGGAATCGGCCACATCTGCCACTCCGGCTTGTAGCCGGGTTCTATCGAGACACTCAGGTTTTGCAGAAAATGCCGCATGAAGCATTTCGCCTGCATGTAAGCGAAGTGCAGCCCAAGACACATATGCGCGCCACCTCCGAACGGTACCCAAGCGAATCGGTGACGGCCGCGCTGCGCTTCGTCGGTAAAGCGCATCGGGTCGAAGCTGTCGGGATCGGGCCATATCTCCGGCATGTGATGGGTGAACACCGGATTGACGCCGACCATCGTGCCCGCCGGCACAGCGTAGCCTTTGAAATTGAAATCGCGAATGGCGCGTCGCGGGATCGAAGGCACCGGCGGCTTCAGCCGCATCGCCTCCTTGAACGCCATCTCCGTGAGTGGCATGGCTTCGAGGTTGTCGAAGGTGGTCGGCTCGTTGGCCGCGATATTGAGTGCGGCTATCTCCTCGCGCAGCCTCGTTTGCCACTGTGGATGCGTTGCGAGTGCCCCAACAAACGAAGTCAGCGATGAGGTCAGCGTATCGTGCGCGGCCATCATCAGGAAACTCATGTGATCGACGATGTCTTGAGTCGAAAGCAGCGCGCCATCTTCATGGGTGGCGCGACATAGTTGCGAGAATAGGTCTTCGCCGCCTTTGGCGCGCCGGACCGGAATCTGTTCCGAAAAGTAGGCCACGATGCGCTTTCGTCCGCGGACGCCGCGCGCCATCTTGGTGCCGGGCAGCGGTGAACGGATCACCGAAATCGAGGCGGCGACCATATCGACAAAGGCGCGTGTGATCTCGTCCACCTCGGGGCCGATGTCGGCGCCGAGGAAGGAGGTCGCCGCGAGGTCGAGCGTGAGCTGCTTCATCGCCGGGTAGAACAACATCGGTCCCGGCCGCCCCTTCCATTGCTGCACCCTTGCGGCAATTCCGGTATCGAGCGTCGCCAGATAGGATTTCATCGGTCCCGATTTGAACGCGACCGACAGCGCACGCCGATGCAGCCGATGCTCCTCGAAATCGAGCAGCATCAGTCCGCGCGGAAACAACAGACCGAGAATCCGTCCCCAGCCGTGGGCCGAAGAAAACAGCTTGGCCTGATCGAACAGCACGAGCTCATTCGCCTCCGGCCCAAGCAGGGACAGGCTGGTCTCGCCGAAGATGTGACTGCGATAGACCAGTCCGTATTTGGCGGCCATTTGCTCGATGTGCCCCTTGGGGTCGGCGAGCACGTCCAGAGTCTTGCCGATGATCGGCCAGCCCTCGTCACCAGGAATATGGGTCAGCGAATTGCGCTTCGGCGGGGTGAACGCCAGCGCAGAAGGGGCCACACCTTGCATCGTCATGGCAATTGCTCCGGCCGGTCGAGACCTATCGGCCACGACCCTGGTGCGGCCGCGGCGTGTGCCCCGGGCCTCGGCATAGACCAAGCAAGCCTAGTCAATAACGCTTCGTCTGTCAGCGCAAAGTTGTTTGGCGCGTGTTGGCCTGTCTTGGATTGGCGCTTGCTCCGTCGGACGCAATGCGTGGCGGATGGCGAGTCACGGCTTGGCCTTTCGTTTGGCGGCTTCCTTCTGCAGATCCGGTGCATTGACGGTGGGAATCGCGACTCGTCCGGGACCGGTGAGGGGAAGCGCCGCGGCCGCTCGATCGTTCTCCATGATCTTTGCCAACACCGCCTGGCCTGCGCGCTCGAACACGGCGCGGTTCTCGATCACGAACTTCTGCGACTCCCGCAGTTTCGCGGTATAGCCGTTGATTTCCGGAATCACGTAGCGCGCCACCATGTCCCAGCTCCGGCGGGTGTTTTCCGGATTGGCCCAGTCGTGCACAAACCCGATGATGCTGCCGACGCCGCCACTCACCTCCATCAGGTTCTTGATGGTTTTGACCAGATCGTCTGGCGTCCCGATGGTCGAGGCGGCACCTTCGCCACCGGCGGTTTTCTCCACCGCGTCCTCGGGCGAGGTGAAAGGCTGCAATCCCGGCCGCTGCAAGGTGCCGACGTTATACTCATTGTGCCAGCGCATCAGTCCTGGCCCGGCTTCGCGCCGCGCCTGTTCGCGGCTTTCGGCGATGTGCCAGCTCAGCAGCACGCGCCAATCGGACCGGCTCACCGTGGTGCCATGCTTTTTTGCAGCGTCTTCGGCAAAACCCCACTGCGTCGGTAGCGCCATCAGACCCTGCGTCGACATCGAGCCGAGCGAAATAATGCCGATGCCGTACTTGCCAGCCAAGGTCATGCCGGAGGGCGAAATCTGCGATGCCACGACGAACGGCATCTCTTCCTGTAAAGGTAAAATTTGCAGCGCTGCATCGTTCATGGTGAACCAATCGCTTTTTGCGCTCACGCGCTCGCCCTTGAACAGCCGGCGAATGATCCCGATCGCCTCATCCTGACGGTCACGCTGGGTCATCGGGTCGATGCCCAGTGTGTGTGCGTCGGAAGCCAGCGCCCCCGGTCCGGAGCCGAAAATGGCGCGCCCGCCTGTCATGTGGTCGAGCTGCACCATGCGCTGGGCGACGTTGAAGGGATGGTGATAGGGCAAGGAGACCACGCCGGTGCCGAGCCTGATGCGCTTGGTGCGCTCGCCGGCCGCGGCCAGAAACATTTCCGGCGAGGCGATCATTTCCCAGCCCGAGGAATGATGCTCACCGCACCAGAACTCATCGAAGCCGAGCGAGTCGATCTGCTCGACGAAATCCAGATCGCGGCGGAACTGCAGCATCGGATGCTCGCCGATCGGGTGATGCGGGGCGAGAAAAGCTCCGAATTTGAGGCGAGCCATG
>JAICIT010000061.1 GCA_025960445.1 Bradyrhizobium sp.
AAAAAATTTTCAGACGTTTTTCAGATTCAACTTGGATTCAGAAAAATTTCCGGCATTATTTTTTTGAGCATTTCGAACCGGGGGGTTTGCTGGCCATGGAACAGCGAGGGCGCAATTTCAGTACGCTCGAGAAGATGTGTCTTGAGCGGGCGAGATTAGCCGAAAAGGAAATGAAGTACTGGATGGCCGAAGCGGAGGAGTGGGCGCGGTTAAAGAACGCGTCGCCGCCTTTCGCGGACGTCTCGGCCACTCAATTAGATTGTTTCCTCGAAACCACCAATCAATAGCGAGCACCTTGCAAACGCTGCCCGTTGCCTCGTGGCCCGCGCGCTTCCAATTGATATTGTTTATCTAAGCGTCGCCGTGCCTGCCTACAGGGACGGCTATTCTCGCCCGCATGTCGCGGCTATAGCGGCCGGGCGGACACCGGACCGGTCGATCTTGAAGGCTGTCCAGAAATCATAAAGGTCCAAAGCCTTGCAGTCCGAAGCGTTGCCGTCAGATGCCCCGGAATTCGACTATGTCATCGTCGGTGCCGGCTCGGCCGGATGCGTGCTTGCCAACCGCCTGAGCGCGACCGGCAAAAATTCGGTGCTTCTGCTCGAAGCTGGTCCAAAAGACCACAACATCTGGATTCACGTCCCGCTCGGGTACGGCCGACTGTTCAAGGCGAAAGCCGTGAACTGGATGTATCAGACCGAGCCGGAACCCGAACTGGACGGCCGAACTGTGTTTCAGCCGCGCGGCAAGGTGCTCGGAGGATCGAGCTCGATCAATGGCCTGCTGTACGTGCGCGGCCAGCATGAGGACTATGATCGCTGGCGTCAGCGCGGCAATGAAGGTTGGGGCTATGAAGATGTATTGCCCTATTTCAAAAAAGCCGAGCACCAGCAACGTGGTCCTGACGAATTCCACGGTGTCGGTGGCCCGCTCCCCGTCTCCGATCTGGGCCATGCCGATCCGCTTTCGGCCGCTTTCATTGCCGCTGCCGCTGAAACTGGCATTCCCAAAAATCCGGACTTCAACGGCGCAAACCAGGAAGGGGCCGGATACTTCCAGACTACGACGCGATACGGCCGAAGGGCGAGCACCGCGGTTGCGTATCTTCGACCCGCGAAGGCTCGAAAGAACCTGCAGATCGAAACCTCAGCGCTGGCGGAGCGCATTGTCTTCAATCGAAGGCGTGCCGAAGCCGTTGAATACCGCAAGCACGGCTCCTTGCGATCCGTGCGAGCGCGCAAGGAAATCCTGGTATGCAGCGGGGCTTATAACTCACCGCAATTGCTGCAGCTTTCCGGCGTAGGCCCGGCCGACCTGTTGCGAAAGCACGGTATTGATGTCGTGCTCGATGCCCCGGGCGTAGGACATGATCTGCAGGATCATCTGCAGGTCCGGGTGGTCATGCGTTGCACACAGCGCATGACGCTCAATGACATCATCAACAGCCCGTCCCGCAAAATTCTGGCCGGCCTTCGCTATGCGGCATTTCGAACCGGGCCATTGTCCATCGCCGCCGGCACCTCGGGCGCGTTCTTCAAGACCAACCCGCGACTTGCGACGCCCGACATCCAGATCCACTTTCTACCCTTCTCCACTGATAAGATGGGAGAAAAGCTGCATCTGTTTTCGGGATTCTCGGCTTCGGTCTGTCAATTGCGGCCTGAGAGCCGCGGATCACTTCGCATCAGGAGCGCTGATCCCGCAGCGCCGCCCGAAATTCGCATCAACTACCTTTCGACCGAGGTTGATCGCACCACCAACGTCGAAGGCTTGAAGATGCTGCGAAAGATTTTGCAGGCGCCGGCCCTCCGTCCTTATGTTGTTGATGAGGTCGATCCCGGCATCAAGGTTGTGACCGACGAGGACCTCCTGAATTATTGCCGGCAACGCGGCAGCACGATCTATCACCCGACATCGACCTGCCGGATGGGAGCCGATCCGCTCGCCGTGGTGGATCAGCGACTGCGGGTTCGCGGCCTGGAAGCGCTGCGGGTGGTCGATGCCTCGGTCATGCCGGACCTTGTCTCGGGCAACACCAACGCAGCCATTATCATGATCGCTGAAAAGGCCTCCGACATGATCTTGCAGGACGCCCGGTGAGCTGCCGGAGTGGCGGTCCTCGTTTGCATTGCAGCACCGGCCGGCTCTATGTTTCCGACTCAGTCGCGCTTCCTGCGTGGCCTAAGGAAACGTGAATGGCCGCAATTGTACTAAGGATAGGCACGCGTAAGAGCGCGATGGCGCTGGCCCAGACCGAGGAAATTGCGAGGCGGCTAACCGCGGCGATCCCGGCTGTCGATGTCGAAATCGTCAAGTTCGAAACGACCGGCGATGCCGACCAGACCAGCAAGTTATTGCCGCATGGCGGCAAAGGCGGCGCATTCGTAGCCGAAATCCGCCAGGCGGTGCTTGCGGGGCAGTTGCATGCGGCGATGCACTCGCTCAAGGATATGCCGGGTAACGAGGACACTCCCGGCCTCGTGATCGGTGCGACGCTGTCGCGCGACCCTCCCAGCGATGTTCTGGTGCTCCGGCCGGGAGTTTCGGCCGAGGATATCTGGCGTTCACGCGGCCATGGATTCAAAATCGGCACGAACGCGGTCCGGCGCGCAGCCTATGCGCGGCGGCTGTTTCCGGAGATCGAGGTGATTCACTATCGTGGCGCCGCGGACACCCGCGTTCGCAAGCTGGACAATTCGGAAATGCAGCGGCTTCCAGGTGGCGGTGCGGTTGGTCCGGCAGACGCGCTGATCATGGCGCGCTCGGGGCTGGAGCGGGTGGGACTAGCCGACCGCATTGCGTACGAATTTTCGATACGGGAAATGCTGCCGGCAGTAGGGCAGGGAATTGTCGCCGTCGAATGCGCCGCGCAGGATTGGGAGACCAGACGCATTCTGTCTTGCATCGACGACTCTGACTCGCATCAAAGCGCTGAGGCCGAACGCGAGGTTCTGTGGGTCCTCAATGGCCACTGCAATTCACCGGTCGCCGGATTTTCGGTGATCGAGGGAACCCAGATGTCGCTGACGGCCTCGGTGCTGGACGAGGCGGGAGCCATGATCATCGAAGTATCGCGCTCCGGGCCGGCGAACCGGCCGCGCGAACTCGGCCGCGCCGTCGGCCTCGAACTGCTGGCGAAGGGCGCGGCCGCCATCATCGAACGCAGCCGCCCCCCATAGGGGCGTCTGACTCACGCCCTTGTGGCGTCCATCCCTTTCCGTGCGGGAATGGTCATCGCGCCCACGCCAACGACGACACAAGCCAACCCGATCCAGGCCGTGGCGCTCGGCCGTTCGCCCAGCAACATGACTCCAAAGGCGACCCCCACCGGAACACGCAAATAGGCCTGAGCAGTGGTCCCGACTGATCCCAATGTCCTTATCAGCCGAAAATAGATCACAAAGGCCAGCGCAGTGGAGAACACCGCAAGAGCGATCAGCGCCAGCACCGAACTTGTCGAAGGTGCCAGCATCCAGGGCCGCTCCATCGACAGGCTCGCCGGAATCAGAATCGCCGCCCCGCTAATCAACGAGCCTGCGGCCGGGGCTATCGGATCGAGGTTCTTGAAACCGCGACCGAAGATCGCCGCACCAGCGTAACAGACCGCTGCGAGCACCGTGAGGATCTGCGCCATCAACTGCTGCCCAAAGCCGCCCAGCGCCTGCACCCCGACGATGAGGCTGATACCAGCCATTCCGGTGACAACGCCGACCAGCTTTCGTGGACTCAGGGCTTCGCGCCGAGAGATCGCAAGCGACAGCAAAACTGTGAAAATCGGGGAAGTGGAATTGAGAATGGTAGCCAATCCCGCTTCCAGCGTCCTCTCTCCAAAGGCCAGCAGTGTCCATGGGATCACGCTGTTGAGGCAAGCCTGAAACAGAAAGCGCCGCCAGTTCGCGGCATCGCTGGGCAACCGCATGCCGCGCCAGAGCATGACCGCCCATAACATTATGCCCGCAATGGCCGTGCGTGCTGCGATCAAGGTCATGGGCGGAATGGTAGCCACTCCAACTCTTATGAACGTGTAGGAAGCACCCCAGAGCGTGGCGAGTAGCAGCAGCAGCGCGAGTTCGCGGGCTAAATTCTGTGGCCGCGGATCGGAAGTCATGCAAATCGCCCGGATCAATTGCTGACGCGCATGATACTCGTTTATGCGTCACTTGATGCTTCGATGCGGGTCGAATTGTGCACGCCGTTGCCGGGCGCTGTGTTGCTTGCGCGAAGATGAGCTCTGGATCGTGTTGGATTGCGTTAGCCTTGGTACGCTCGCACCCGCTTCAGCATCTGATCGACATGCGCGATTGGCGTTTCCGGCTGAATGCCATGGCCGAGATTGAATATGAGCCGGCCATTGCCGAAGTTCGCCAGCACATCATCGATGGCCTGATCGAGAGCGGCGCCGCCTGCGATCAGCGCAACCGGATCGAGATTTCCTTGCACCGCCACGCGGGTCTGTACGCGGTCGCGGATCAGCGACGGTTCGGCTGCCCAATCGATGCTGACGGCATCGACGCCGGTCGTTTCAACATATTGCGGCAGCAGCGCGCCCGCGCCCCTCGGAAATCCGATGATCTTTGCATCGGGGGCTTTTTTGCGAACTCCCTCGACGATGCGCCGCGTCGGTTCGATCGACCAGCGCATGAATTCACGCGGCGGCAGCACGCCGGCCCAAGTGTCAAAAATCTGCAGGACGTCGGCGCCGGCATCGAGTTGGCCGAGCAGATATTGGATCGAGCTCTCCACCAGCACATCGATTATTTTCGTGAATGCTTGCGGATAGCGATACGCCATGATGCGTGCCGGCGCCTGGTCAGGTGTGCCTTGTCCGGCCACCATGTAAGTCGCCACGGTCCACGGCGCTCCACAAAACCCGATCAGCGCAATCTTGGGATCGAGCTCGCGCCGCACGCGGCGCAGTGCTTCATACACCGGCTTGAGTTTGCCGAAATCAGCTCGCGCCCCCAGAGCTTCAGCCTGATCCGGCGTATCCAGCGGGCGCAGCCGTGGACCTTCGCCAACTTCGAAGTGGACCTCCCGGCCGAGCGCGTGCGGGATGACAAGAATATCCGAGAAGATAATGGCAGCGTCGAAACTGAAACGCCTGATCGGCTGCAGCGTGACCTCGGCAGCCAATTCCGGCGTGAAACAAAGATCGAGGAAGCTCCCAGCCTTGGCCCGCACCTCGCGATATTCCGGCAAATAACGGCCCGCCTGCCGCATCATCCAGATTGGCGGCACCGGCTGACGGCGGCCGGAAAGCACTTCGATGAATGGTTTGGTGGTGCGAACTTGGGTCAACCGCTGATTTTCCGCAGAGGATGGACGAATTGATGATCGCCCCTGATACACTGCTGATGCGGAATTGGCCAAGACGTCGTCCTGTTATCGCCGTGAGCCAGGCGCTGGCTCGCGGATGTCCAGGTAAACCGCTCGTTTTCGGCCGAAGTTGAGCCTTCCAAGCATTTGCCGTCCCGCCCGCGGGAACACCGGCAGAGCCGCCGCGTTGAACCATCAAGGGAGACTCAGCATGGCCAAGAAGTTCAATCCCGCGCCGCCCGACAAGCACGCGCAAGACCCACGCGAGGCGATCGCGGCGGATCGCGATGTTCACGCAAAGCTCGAGGCTGGTTTGATGGACACCTTTCCGGCTTCCGATCCTGTCAGTGCCGCGCAGCCTTCGCCCTCAAAAGCGGACCACGAAAGTGAGAACGCTTCGCTCTGGGACAAGATCCGCGGCGTATTTCGATGACGAACGCCGCGCCGAAACGGGCTTCTTGATCGGAAGCGGACGTGCGCCGGGATTTTAACCACGCCGCCAATGACTCTCCGCGTAGCGGAAGCTCGAAATGGGTTTCACCGCGGCTGTGGTGCGGGATCGTTCTGGGATTCGTGTTGGTCGCGATTTGGCTTGCGATGCACGGATAGGCGAGCACTCAACGCCCGCGCTAGTAATGTGGCGGAGGTTCCTCAACTTTATCGGGATCGGGCGCGGGAGCTTCGGCTTCCTGCAGGCGCTGGCCCAGTGCGATAACCTGGCGGGTCAGGACATCGATCTTGAGCCACTGGTCGGTAATCGCTTTGTTCAGCGTCTCAATGGTCTCATCCTGAAACATCAGCCGGGACTCGAGCGCGTCGATCCGCTCGCTAACCGCTTTCAAGTCGCTCATTCGATCTATTCCCTGTGACGCGCTCCTTCAGGCCGTGACCGAGCGCGACCCGATCATCAAAGACGAAACATTCGCCGCGCCAGCGGCTCTCGGTTTCCGGCACGCGTTCCAAATATCGGAGTATGCCGCCCTTGAGATGATACACCTCGTCAAAACCGCGGGACAACAGATAGCTGCTGGCCTTTTCGCACCGTATGCCACCGGTACAGAACATCGCGATCCGGCGGTGCCTGGATGGATCGAGCTGGCTCGCGGCGAAATCCTTGAATTGCCCAAAGCTTTGGATGCAGGGGTTGAGGGCGCCGGCGAATGTGCCCATGGCGACTTCGAACGCGTTTCGGGTATCGATCAGCAATGTGTCCGGCCTGGCTATCACGTCATTCCATTCCGCGGGATCGACGTAGACGCCGACTTGGCGCGTCGGATCGGCTTGGCGATCGCCCAGCGTGACGATTTCCTTTTTCAGCCTGACCTTCAGCCGCCGGAAGGGCATGTCCGAAGCATATGAGAATTTCAGTTCGAGGTCGTCGAGCCTGCGTCCGAATAAGCCGCCGCTCTGCAGCTCTGCAATCAAAGCCGCGATCGCTCCCGAGCTGCCCGCCACTGTGCCGTTGATGCCTTCCTGGGCCAGCAATACGGTACCCCTCAGTTTGAGACCCGCGCAAGTCGCAAGCAGCGGCTGGCGCAATTCCCGAAAATCCGGAAGCGCGACGAATTGATAGAAAGTGGCAACGGCGCAGGGCATCCCTGAGGTTTAACAGGAGGGCGGCGGACGCGAAACCCTGGTGCTCAGCCACTATCGCCGTTCGAAGCTGTTCGAGGGGCTGCTAGGCGCGTTCGAGCATTGCCCAGCCCGGCACGAATGTGCCAAGTAGCCCGGTCAGAGCCGCGCCGGAGTAGGGGTGGCCTGCGCCAACAACGTCAAAACGAGCAATTTGGTATGAGGAATTTCCATCTCGCCGGCCGGTCTACCGTCCACACCCAGAACGCGATGGTGGCGACCTCGCATCCGTTGGCGGCGCTAACCGCGATCGAAGTCATGCGTTCGGGCGGCACCGCCGCAGACGCCGCGGTGTCCGCTTGCGCATTGCTCGGTGTCATCGAGCCGCAATCCACCGGGATCGGCGGCGATTGTTTCGCATTGGTGCAGCCAAAAGGTAACGGCAAGATCGTTGCCTATAATGGCTCGGGCCGGGCGCCGAAGGCTGCTGAACCTTCCTGGTATCTCGAGCGCAATATGCACGGGATCCCGCTGACCTCGGCCCACGCCGTTACCATTCCCGGGGCGGTCGACGCCTGGGAAACCATTCTGCGCGATCACGGCAAGTTAGGGCTCGACACCCTGCTGCAGCCCGCGATCAAGGCTGCGGAAGAGGGCTACGTCGTCAGCCCTCGCAACGCCTTTGATTGGAAAAATCAGTTCGAAAAACTGAAGAAGGGCACCAACACCGAGCGCTATCTGCTGCCGCACGGCAAAGCGGCCGTGGCGGGCGATGTGATCAGGCAGCCTGAACTCGGCAAGACGCTGCGGGCGATTGCAAAAAATGGACGCGACGCCTTTTACAAGGGGCCGATCGCTGAGGACATGGTCGACACTCTGAGGGGCATCGGCGGCCTGCATACAACCGAGGATTTCGCGGACCATACGACCGAAACCACGGTCCCGATCGGGACCATCTATAAAGGCCATGACGTTTGGCAATGTCCGCCAAACGGTCCGGGTATCACCATGCTGGTGATGCTGAATGTGCTGTCGCGATTCGATCTGACAAAGTTTCCGGCCATGAGCGTCGAACGGTTTCATCTGGAAGCCGAAGCGGCGCGGATTGCCTACATGATGCGCGAGCAGCACATCGGCGATCCGGCCCATGTCAATGTCGATGTCGCAAGAATTTTAACGCCGGAATTCGCCGAGGAGTACGGCGGCAAGATTCGAATGGACGGAATGCTGGACCTGCCGGTGGTGACCCCGCCGATGAATCCGTCGACCATCTACATCACTGTGGTCGACAAGGACCGCAATGTCTGTTCGTTCATCAATTCGATCGCGCACTCATTTGGTTCCGCAATCGTATCGAACAAGACCGGTATTCTGTTGCAGAATCGCGGCGGCGGTTTTCGCATTGAGCCGGGCCATCCGAACTGCATTGCGCCCGGCAAGCGGCCGTTGCACACGATCATTCCCAGCCTGGTCACGAAAAACGGTCATGCTGTGATGCCGTTTGGCGTCATGGGCGGGCAGTATCAGCCGGTCGGACAGACGCACGTTCTCACCAATATGCTCGACTATGGATGCGACGTACAGGAAGCGATCGACATGCCGCGCGGCCTGCATTACGAGGGCGTCTATCAACTGGAAGACGGCGTTCCCTCCGCTATCGTGGATGGATTGAAGAAGCTTGGCCATCGAACCACCAGCGTGGTCAGCCCGCTCGGCGGTGGTCAGGCGATCTGGATCGACTGGCAGAAAGGCACACTGACCGGCGGTTCCGATCCGCGCAAGGATGGCTGCGCGCTCGGATACTGAGCGCGACGTGCATGAGCGAGAAGGATCGCGGAGATCGTTGCTGATCACAGCGTGAGCTTCACCTCTGTCAAAAATTCTGGAACGCAGCCGGTGTCCCGGGCATTGACCTCCACGGGAGGAGGACCGTGCCGATTTTTCATTTTGATATTGCCGACGGCGTTCGGCTTGAGGATCCGGTTGGGCTCGATTGCAAAAGCGAGCATGAGGCCAAGCAAACCGCCGACTTGATCGCGCGGCAGATCGCGATCGATCTCGATCCTGACGGTGAGGACCGCGCCGTGGTTGTGATCAATGAAGCCGGTTTCGAAATCTACAAGGCGCCGGTCAGGGTTTGGCCGCTTCGCTGATCCTCCTGCGACTCTCATTGCCGCGACGCTTGAGTCGCGTTCCTTTTTTGAAACCCGGTCGCTCCAGAAGCGAGTTCGGTTGGTTGTACGATCTGCTCGGAACAACAGCTACGTATCCTTGTTAGGCCGCAGGGCGCGCAACGTGCGGCCAGCGGACAAACTACCGGCGGAG
>JAICIT010000062.1 GCA_025960445.1 Bradyrhizobium sp.
AAGCCGGACGAGGTTGCGGGGACGGGCGTTCAAACCTTCGGGTTCAACCAGCGTCTTGGGCAGGCGATCAACCGGCAACACCCCGTGGCGGTGCCGCTAATGCTCCGAACTTGCTCCCGATTTCGGCGGCATAATGGACTTCGACGGACTTGCTACTGGCTCGACCCGGTCACAAATGGCCCAATTGCGACGTACAGTGGCCCCTTGTAGCGGTCCGATTTTTCCATTCTGCTGAGAACGCACCATCAAGGGGGGATCATGAAGAACGTCACCAGAGCTGACGCCGGTTGGCTGAGCAAGGTCTCGGCCTCGGTACTGGGTTTAGCTGTTGTCCTGTCGATCGCCACCGGGCAGGCTGCTGAACTCCAAATCTTGGCGGGCGGCGCCATGACGGCCCCCCTAAAGGAGCTCGGCGCACAATTTGAGAGCGCCTCCGGCCATCGGCTTGTCTTTCGCTTTGGTACCACCCCCGAACTGATCAAATTGGCCACGAACGGCGGGCAGTTCGACCTCGGTGTCGTTCCGCGGGAAGTGTTCAAGGATACCGCCGCTCAGTCACAGTTCGTGTCCGGCCCCACCACCGACATCGCTCGGGTAGGCCTTGGCGTTGCAGTTCGCTCAGGTGCTACCAAGCCCGACATCAGTACGCCGGAAGCGCTGAAGCAGACGCTGCTGAAGGCGCAATCCATCGCCACAATACCGGCAAGTGCGGCTGGCGCCCAAGTCTTGAGATTGTTCGATCGTCTCGGAATCAGCGAAGCAATGAAAGCCAAGACCAAGGCGCAGCCAGGGCCAGCACAGGTTGTTCAGGCGGTTGCGAACGGCGACGCCGAACTCGGAGTGTTTCTCGCCAACGTACTTACGGCCCCCGGTTTGGACTTGCTCAGTCCATTCCCCACCGAACTTCAGCAGGAAGTCATCTTCACGGCAGGCATTGCCGCGAAGACCAAAGAGGCGGACGCCGCGAAGGCGTTCATCACATTTTTGACGACTCCCGCCGCCACTGCGCTGATCAAGGCCAAAGGTATGAATCCAGGCTGAGACGAACGAGCGGGCACCACAAGCAGTCACATCTTACGACCGTCGGCACATTCCTACGTCGGATGGTTTTCTCGAAAGCGACGTGATGCTCTTGACGCGATAGCACATCGCGTCATTTAGCTGCGCTGCAAACTCTGGCGGCTATCGATGCATAGCGGACTCAGGCAAACCGTCCGCCCGGCAGGTTTATGGGTTCACGGCCTAATCACAATTGCCGCTTCCGGCGGCTTGCGGCCGCGGATCAGATCCGAGGCCTTGTCGGCGATCATCATGGTGGAGGCGTTTAGATTGGCCGAGATCATACGCGGCATGACCGACGCATCGATGACGCGCAGGCCTTGCAATCCATGCACGCGCAGCTGATCGTCGACCACGGCCCATGTGCTGTCGGCCGGGCCCATCCTGCAAGTGCATCCTGGATGGAAAGTGGTGGTGCCGCGCTGCGTGGCCGCCGCGAGGAATTCATCATCGCTTTGCACGTTCGGTCCGGGAAAATCCTCGTACGCATAGTATGGCGCGAGCGGCTCCGATGCGAGCAGCCGGCGGGCCAGCTTCATACCGGCGACGACAACGCGGCGATCGAGCTCGTCAACCAGATAATTGGTTTGGATGATGGGAGGCGCGAACGGATCGGCCGAGCGGAGCCGAACATAGCCGCGGCTTTCGGGGCGCTGCTGCCAGGATGCAACCGTCATGCCGGGCTCGTCTTCGAGCTGACCCTGCACGCCTTCCTTGTAGCTCGCCGGTGTAAATGTCAGTTGCAGATCCGAACTCTCGGTGGTCTCGCCGGAGTGCCAGAAGCAGTAGACCATGGTCGGCGACAGCGATAGCAGGCCGCGCCGCGTCGTCGCCCATTTGATCGCCTCCAGCGCAAGCCTCGCACCGCGGCGGCGTTCGTTGATGGTCTTGATGTTCTTGACCCGCGCGACCGAACGCGGGGCGTAATGGTCCTGCAATCCCTCGCCGACCCCGGGCAGCGCATGGCGCACCTCGATTCCGAGAGAGCGCAGCAAATCCGGCGAGCCCACGCCCGACAATTGCAAAATTTGCGGCGAGTTGTAGGTGCCACCGGCGAGGATCACTTCCTTGCGGGCACGCACTTCGAACGGCGTGCCGCCCCTGCCGCCTTTGATATAGCGCACGCCGGTCGCGCGCTTGCCTTCGAACATGATGTTGGTCACATGCGCATGGGTACGCACATGAACATTGGGTCGTTTGCGGGCCGGATGCAAAAACGCGGTCGCCGCGCTGACGCGCAACCCGTTCTGGATGGTTCGCTGGGCGTAGGAGACGCCCTCCTGAATCGCTCCGTTGTAATCGGGGTTGCGCGGAATCCCCAGACTGATGGCGCCGGCCATGAAGGCTTCGCAGAGCGGATCCTTCCAGTCCATGGTGGTGACCGTGAGACTGCCGTCACGCCCGCGATAAGCGTCCTCTCCCTCGCCGATGCGACGTTCAAGCCGTTTGAAGTACGGCAGCACGTCCGAATAACCCCAGCCGCGATTGCCAAGCTGTGCCCAGGTGTCGAAATCCTGGCGTTGGCCGCGGTTGTAAATGTGGCCGTTGATCGAGGAGGAGCCGCCGAGCGTCTTGCCGCGCGGCGCATAGATGCTGCGGCCGCCGGTCCAGGGACCGGGCTCCTGCTGGTAAGCCCAGTTGATGCTCTTCATGTGAAAGGTCTTGATGAAGCCGGCCGGCAAATGGATGTAGGGATGCCAATCCCGGGGCCCGGCTTCGAGCAAGCAGATCGTCGTCTCCGGATCTTCGCTCAAGCGGTTGGTCAGCACTGAGCCGGCGGAGCCAGCTCCCACGATCACATAGTCGAACGTATCCATCGGTATCGTTCCGCGGGGCTAACGCGCCCTCTCGTTCAGCTGATAATTCAAATGCGCTTTTACCGTCGGCCATTCACTGGCGATGATGCTGTAGACCACAGTGTCGCGCAGCGTGCCGTTCGGCGCAATCTGATGGCTACGCAAAATGCCATCGAGCTTGGCCCCGAGCCGTTCGATGCCGCGCCGGCTCTGGTGATTGAAGAAATGGGTGCGGAACTCGACCGCGATGCAATCGAGTTTCTCGAACGCATGGCCAAGCAGCAGCAATTTGCATTGCGTATTGAGCGCACTGCGCTGCACGCGCGTGGCATACCAGGTCGAGCCGATTTCGACCCGCCGGTTCGGCGCATCCACGTTCATATAAGTCGACATGCCCGCGATCTTGCCATCGGCATCGAACACCGTGAACGGCAACATCGAGCCTGCCGCCTGCAGCCCAAGGCGGCGATCGATTTCCTTGCCCATGTCTTCGGGTCGGGGGACAAAAGTGTACCACAGCTTCCACAGCTCGCCGTCCTTTACCGCCGCCGTCAAGCCGTCGGTGTGATCGTGCGACAGCGGCCTTAGTGCCGCATGCCGCCCGCTCAGCGTCACCGGTTCAAGCCAGGGCATTTATATCCTCTCCCTCATCTTTGAGGCGCGTCGAATGAAGTGCGTCACGAAGGATGGTGTCACAGCAATCGTCTATGGTTGGAGACGCCTCGCAAGTCGATGTTCTTCATCACGAGGGTACCGAAACATCAGGGGTACCGAAAAACGCGCATCACTTGTTCAGAAAATTAAGCGGCAGGCCGGGCCGTGGCCAATCCATCGCTATCAGCTCGCCCTTGCCGGACAAGGTAATGTAGGCGGTCTTCAGTTCCGGTCCGCCAAAAGCGATATTGGTGGTGACACGATCGCCGGTTGGCACCTGTTCGACCAGCGTGCCGTCTGGCGCGATCACGGAAATGCAACCCGACACCAGCGTCGCGACGCAGATATTGCCGCCAGCCTCCACCGCGAGCGAGTCGAACATCTGGTAACCGCCGAGCCCCGCGATCGGCTTGCCGCGTTCGCCTCGATAGATCACGTCGCGCGGCCGGACCTCCCCGGGCGCGGAGAGATCGAAGCCCCACAGCCGCGCGGTCGGAGTCTCCGCTACGTACACCGTGTTCTCGTCCGGCGAGAGCCCGATGCCATTTGCCGGGAGCATGCCGAATACACCTTCCACGATCTCCTTTGCGCCTGGCTTGATGTAGTAAAAGGCGCCGACATCCATGTCCCGGGCGCGGCGCTTGCCGAGATCCGAAAACCACAACCCTCCATGCCGGTCGAATACCAGATCGTTCGGCCCTTTCAGCGGATGGTCGCCGCATTTGTCGAACACGGTCTCGACCTTGCCGCTCGCCAGATCAACCCGCTGAATCGAGCCGCCGATATATTCGTGAGGCTCCGGCGCGCCGGGCATCATCGTGCCGCGCGATGGTATCCAACTGAAGCCGCCGTTATTGCAGATGTAGCATTTGCCGTCGGGTCCGATCGCCGCGCCGTTAGGGCCGCCGGGAATTTGCGCGACCACCTCCTTGCGGCCATCGGGCCACACCCTGGTCAAGCGGCGGCCCCGAATTTCGACCAGCACCACCGAGCCGTCCGGCATCGCCACCGGGCCTTCCGGAAACTCGAGACCGGTGGCGAGTACGCGGACGTTGGGCATCAAATCCTCCGGGCTGTTTAGCTGCCGCCGGATTCGAAATCTCATCCGCGCGCAACGAATTCGTTGCGCCATCTATGACAAACCCGATATCGCTTGCCAAGCAATCCCGGGCAATGAGCCTGCGCAAGGCAGCCCCGCGTTGGCAGCGGCGGACCATCCGACATCAACCCAATTTGCGAAGGGAATTCTGGCCCGCCCCGTTTCCTGATCATCGTCGTGCCGTAGAAACCGCTAGTCCTTGACCGGTACCCAGATTTCGAGGCCGCCATTGCCGGTGATTGGGTCGAACTTCTCGTCATAACGTTCGAAGCTCGGCGCGTCGGCCGCCTTCAATCCAGATTCCGGCAGCCATTTATTCCAGATTGTGTTGACGGTGCGGCGAATGCCAGAGATGTGCTCGCGGTGAGTGAACACCGCGTATCGCTGTTCGGGAATCCGGACGGTCGAAAATTCGCGCGGCAGGTCGGAGAAGTCAGAGACTTCGACGCCGGCGATGTAGTCGAAGTTTCCGGCATCGTCACCGTTGCAGCACACGCCGTAAGCGACATTGCCGATCCGGCCGGGAATGTTCGCGACCGATTGGTGAAAGCGCTGCCACTGGCCCGGAATCGCGGCGCCGCTCTCGCAAGAATATCGTTCCCCAAGTCCGGCGACGAGCAGCGGCTTGGCGGTCTGGAAACGCGGCGCTTCAATCTTGTCCAAAAGGGTTGAATCCATGGTGATCGGCTCCTGAAGTTTAAGGGTGTCGAGACGCGTGGAGTTGCGGACCGCTTCGGGCGTGATGCCGAAATGGTCGCGAAACGCGCGGGTGAATGCTTCGTGAGAACCGTAATCCGCCTCCAGCGCGAGCGTGAGGATATCGGGCGCGCCGTTTGCGAGCGCGCGTGCCGCCTCGCTGAGCCGCCGCGCCCGCACATAGCGGATCACGGACAACCCCGTCGCGGCCGCGAACGAACGTACCATGTGAAATCGCGAGATACCCGCGAGGCCGGCGATCGCATCGAGGGTCAACTCCTCGGCAAGATGGCTTTCAATATACCAGAGCGCTTTCTGGGCAGGATTCATGAGAACATCGGCTTTCACTGCAAGCGCGGCAATTATGATTGGTTCGCCAGCGCCCCGTTTGACAGTCCTTGCGGGTGACCTCTTTTTCAGCGGACCTGCATCACCCGGTCGATTGCTAAATATTGGAACCCGTTGCTGGCAACGCCACGCCAATCGTGCATACTGGCGGCGCATTCTATCCGACGGCTCATTGAGCTGCCCTACAAGACAATGCCTGAGCCTTCGGCCAGCAACGTCAGGGAGGACGATGATGCACCACCATGCCTTGAATTACGCCAAATCCGTCGCGCTCGCGGGACTTCTCGCCTTCAGCGTGGCGAGCGCCGCCGACGCGCAGAAGAAATACGATCCCGGCGCAACCGATACCGAGATCAAGGTCGGCAACATCATGCCATATAGCGGGCCACTCTCCGCCTATGCCACGATCGGCAAAACTGAAGCCGCCTATTTCAAAAAGCTCAACGAGGAAGGCGGCATCAACGGCCGCAAGATCAACTTCATCTCCTATGACGACGGCTACAATCCGGCAAAGACGGTCGAGCAGGCGCGCAAACTGGTTGAGGACGATGAAGTCCTGCTGATCTTCAATTCGCTCGGGACGCCCGGCAATACCGCGATTCAAAAATATATGAATGCCAAAAAGGTGCCGCAGCTATTTGTTTCCACCGGAGCCGCCAAGTGGAACGATCCGAAGAATTTCCCGTGGACGATGGGCTGGCAGCCGAACTATCAGGTCGAGGCCCGCATCTACGCCGCTTACATACTCAAAAATCTTCCCGGCAAGACCATCGGCATCCTTTATCAGAACGACGATTTCGGAAAAGACTACGTCATCGGAATGCATGACGGCCTTGGTGATCAGGCCAGCAAGCTGATCGTGATCGAAGCCTCATACGACACCACTTCGCCGACCGTCGATTCTCAGATCGTGCAGATCAGAGCAGCAAATCCGGACATCCTGATCAATATATCGACGCCAAAATTCGCCGCGCAGTCGATCAAGAAAGCCGGCGAGTTGAAATGGAAACCGATCCATTTCCTCACCAACGTGTCCGTGTCCGTCGGCAGCGTCATGAAGCCGGCCGGATACGAGAATGCGCAGGACGTTCTCAGCGCGGCCTACCTGAAGGATCCAAAGGACCCCCAATGGAAGAACGATCCCGGCCTGAAGGAATGGCGGACGTTCATGACCAAATGGTATCCCGAGGGCGACCAGGAAGACGCAGCAACCGTGTTCGCGTACGGCGTAGCGAAGGGCCTCGAACAAGTACTGCGGCAGTGTGGCGATGACCTCACCCGCGCCAATGTCATCAAGCAGGCGGCCAACCTCAATTTCGAGATCGGCATTTATCTGCCCGGCACCAAAATCAAGACAAGCCCGACCGACTACGCGCCACTCGAGCAGCTTCAGATGATGCGCTTTAAAGGTGAGAGTTGGGAATTGTTCGGACCGCTGATGTCTGGCGAGAAGAGCTGAGCAAGCTGATCGAGCTCTTCGCTTTCACCTGGCATTCTCTTTCGCCGCCGGCGAGGTCTCCTTTGCCGGCGGCGGCTCGGCCTTCTTGGTTTGATCCTCGGCCGGTTTCTTTTTAGTCGTTTGCAAGTCGTCCACGATCTTTTGAAGCGAGGCGATCGTGGTCTTCAGGCTCTCGATCTGACGAGTGGCGGAATCCAGCTTTTGCTGGTGGTCTGCGAGCAGCCTGGTGATCGTCTTGTGCAGGAAGTCGACATTGCTTTGCAGGCAGCTCGTCCGGCGTTCCATCGTCTTTTCGACGGTGCAGATTTCGATACCGGGAACGTCCTGTGCCGCTGCGCGCCCGGCGGGCAGAAGCGAGGGGATAAGCACCGCCGAGGCGATGAGAGCGATCCGGACGATCATTCGAGAGCCTCGTTAAACTGTGCTCGCGCCAGTCAAATCCTTGCGAGCTAAGAGCGCTGCGCTGAAGATATCACAGGGAAACCTCATTCGGCGTTGAGGTTTTGCCAGGACAGCGATAGGCCAGGCTTGGGCAGATGAGCGCGCGAGCGCTTATGGCTTGACGGAGAATTGGAATGGCAACGCGCGAACGACGTCTGGCGGAATTCAATGGCGAAGGAGAACCGCCGGATCAGCCAGTCCAGGTACTCTGCGAGGACCACAGCGGAACGTATCAACTACCTTTCGCCTGCCGCTATGTGGATGGCGAGTGGCGAAACGATGAGTCCGGCAGCACCGTTCAGGCGACAGTAGTGGGCTGGCGCCTGCAGCGTCCGTAATCGCAGTCATCTGTTTCAAAATGCGACGCTAGCCGGCTGAGATTTTAACCTCCGGAACGCGCGGGGAACGAACCGCGTCCGAATCGGTTGCGCGTCTCTGTACGCGCCGTGTTCACGGCTAGATATTGGCATTGGACGACAACGCCGTTCTAAATCCAGCGCAACTCCGCGACCGCGCCACCCGGTGCTCAAAACGATCGTTAATTCTCCGACTGTCAGCAACGCCCCGAACGCAGGCGCGCCAACTGCGAGCACGAGCCGAATAGATCATCGCATTGATCGATCGCGGCTGACGTTCGCACCGTGCAGCACTGCATCTGATTTGGCTTGCGCATCCTCCGATTGAATGACCATACATGTTCAACCCTGGTTCATCAACGCAAGCATAACCCTGTCGATACCGCAGGCAAAACAGCGCGTGCGAGTCTGTCATCGTCACGAACAACCATCAGCAAATGCCAAGGAGACTCTCGATGTCCACCAAGAAGATCGCCAAGTTTGTTCTGGCCGCCACTACGGGCAGCCTGATGCTCGCCGCCGCGAGCGTTCCCAGCTTTGCTCGCCCCAACCCCATTTTTACACACCCTAAGCCGACGTGCGATGCTTCGTGCCAAGCGAACAAGGCAAAGCCGCCCGTCAAGCTGCAGCCGGGCAAATCGACGGGTGCGCCAAACAACGATGCGAAAGGTCTCCGTCCGCGCTAAACCTGCGGCAAGCATCGGCGGAGAGGATTCGCCGATGCTGCCCGCGTGACGTTATGTTGTTCGAATTATTGCGTTCTGATTGGCGCGTCCTTCAGGCCGTTGTTGTCATAGGCTTTGCGCAAAAATCCGTTCGACGTGGCATCGCTCATGAATTTGCTCACGAACGCCAACGCCTGAGGATGATTGGGTGGCACCGCCACCGCGGTCACCGTTTTCTTGAAAGTCTCATCCAGTACGCGAGTCCCCGGAATTTTTTTGGCCATGGCGTTGAGCTGGTCGCGTGACAGCGCGAACGCATCGATCTCGCCACCCTTGAGAAGCGCGAAGATCTCGTCATAGGTCTGATAGCCAGTGACCTTTGCGTTCTTCAGATGCGCGATGGCGCCTCGCATGGTCGTGGTGTTATTGACGGCTGCGATTTTGACGTCGGGTTGATCCAGCTTTTGAAAATTCGTCACCGATGAACCCGGCTTGACGATATAGGTCGCATCCGCAACCTCGTAAGTGGGCCCGAACGACATCCGCGCTTCGCGCTCGGGGTCTTTAGG
>JAICIT010000063.1 GCA_025960445.1 Bradyrhizobium sp.
CAACCAGTGTCGGTAATACGTCTCGCCGCTGTCGGGATCGCCTGCCGTTTGCGCGCGCTTGATCTCGCTCGCCAGCGCGGCCGCCCATTCGTTCCACGTAAACAATCCGCGGGCGTGGAGAGCGAGCGCCATGGCAAACGCTTGTGCTTCCCACGGTTCACGAAAGACCGGTCCATCAGCGTCTTGGGGAATGCCGGGCAGGGCGCGCGTCGCCTCAACTGCAGCCTCCGGATTGACCGCCATCAGATACGCTCCAGATAAGGTTCCCACGCATCAACCGATACCCGCAGACTCGCATCGGACGCCTCGCCCCACAATTCAACGGCGTCAAAACTGACGGTGTAGAGCCATTGCGGATTCTCCCCATCGCCGGACGCGTTGCTGTCGGGAAAGACATGACAGCCCAGCACGCGGTCGATAATGCCGGCGTGCCCGCGGACATATTGTGGCAACCGCGTATGGGTGGCTGGATGGATCCTCTTGGCGCGCACGCGATCACCGACGGCGAATAGAGCAGGGCTCCTGGCCGAGCGCTCTGTCGGCCCGCCCCGATGCAGCACCGCGGCGACACCGCCAGGCGTCAGGATCTTCGGCACTGGTTTTGCTGGATGCAAGGACTTGCCGGCTGCAATCTCGTCGGATGCGACCAATCCGCGCTCGAGCAGTAGCCGCTCGAGCCCGGCGAACCAGATCTGGTAATAGCTCTTGCTCAGATAATCCTCGGGCGGACGATTTTCGCGGGCAAACCGCGACATATCGATATTCCAGCCGCCCGGCATGGCCATGGCCATTGTGATGGCGAATGCGCGCCGCTCCCATTCTGCATGGAACACCGGCTCGTTCGGTTCAGGCCGCACTGGGTCCGACCAGGCCACGCCGCCCATATCGTGCGCGCCATCCATCACGCGGCCTCGTGAGGTCGTTTCGGCAAGCCGGTGCCGATCATGCTATCGCGGGTGACAAGGTCGGCGAGGCGCTCCTCGCTCCAGCCTTCGGTGCCGGAGGGACGCAGGGGCAGCACGAGATATCGGATTTCCGCCGTCGAATCCCAAACGCGAATGTCCGTGCCTTCCGGTAACTCGAAGCCGAAGTCCCGAAGCACCCCTCGCGGGTCCTTCACCGCCTTTGAGCGATATGGCGCGGATTTATACCACACTGGTGGCAACCCGAGCACTGGCCAAGGATAGCAGGAGCAAAGCGTGCATACGACCATGTTATGGAGGCGAGGGGTGTTCTCGAGCGCGACGATGTGCTCGCCTTGACGTCCGGCATAACCAATTTCGGCAATTGCCGGGGTGGCATCGTGGATGAGGCGGGCGCGAAAAGCGGGATCGCTCCAGGCGCGTGCCACCACGCGCGCACCGTTGCGCGGGCCGACTTTGGTTTCGTAGGTCTCGATCAACAGATCGAGCGCAGCCGGATCGATGTAGCCCTTTTCAGTCAGGATCGTTTCGAGCGCGCGTACGCGCAATTCGGTTTCGGACAGTTCCGAATGGTCGTGATGATGGTTATGGTCGTGATGGGTCATCCCAGAAGAATAGGCGCAATATTCCGGGCATGTCGAGATGCGGCCGAAGATCAGATAATCTGGATTTGATGGCCATTCGGGCCTGGGAGTGCCTCTCTCGTGCGCGCTCCTGGGTGCGCGCGAGCGTTCGGCCCCGCGCAGCCTACATAACTTTTTGGCGCACGGCGGCCCGGAGACTCAGCTAGCCTTACCAGATGGGATTAACATGGCAACGCATGCTATTCGCCGCCGTGCCAGGTTTCGCGGCGCTGCTGGCGACAGACGAGGGGCGTGCTGCCAATGGCGCGTACGCGGTCGATGCCGCCGACATCTCCGAGACAGGTTCGTGCAAGGTCGAGAGCTGGATCTCCAGCGCCAGTAACGCGGATTTTTCTGCCGTGGCGAACCCGTCCTGCGTGGTGAATGTGTTCAAGCCGGTAGAATTGAGTGTTTTGACCAACAGGTCGCGTTCCGATGGCGAGTGGAGTACTGCCCTCAATCCAAAAGCCAAAACCAATCTCGTTCCGACGGGGATCGGAAGATTCGGGTTTTCGTTTTTTGCAGGCGGCTCGTTTGATGCGCTAACTGGCGAAAATCTTGCGGCCTTCGCGGTCGTGCCGGCGACCTTTCGGTTTTCCGAAACCATGCGGGTCAACATCAATGCCGGCTGGCTTTGGGATCGCATGCTCGACCGGCATTACTTGACCTACGGCGTCGGGTTCGACTGGAAATTCACCGATGTCTTGCAATGGACAATCGAGACATTCGGTCAAGCCGGCGCCGCCGATCTACCGAGCGTCATTCGGCCGCGTTTCCAGACCGGCGTGCGCTATCGGCCGAACGAGATCTTCTCGGTCGATGTCATATATGGCCACAACATCACCGGCGAAAACGCCAACTGGATCACGATCGGGACCACCATCCGCTTTCCAGTACCGGAGGGCAAGCCCGCGCGGGAGCGCACCGGCCATTTGTGAGCTATCCTGACCAAAATTACCGGGTCGGGAGCAATGCGTGATGGAGTTCGTAAGGATTGAAAAAGGGCTTGGACCGGGCGGGCGAATAGCCGTGGTGCGCTTCGACCGAGGCGATGGCATCAACGCCCTGTCACCGCAAGCGCTTCGCGAACTCACTGAGGCGGCGCGCAGCTTCGAGGACGATAGCGAAACCTCGGTCGTGGTTCTCACCGGAGGCCAACGTTCATTCAGCGCAGGTTTCGACCTCAGGGATGCCGAGGGCCGCTCCCGCTCGACCATGGATCTCGGCTCATTGCGCCGTCATCTCAAGCTGGGCCCACGCTTGACCCGAGCCTGGCATGACATGGACCAAATCACGATTGGCGCTATCGAAGGCTTTTGCGTCGGCGGTGGAGTCGCGCTGGCCGTGGCGTTGGATTTCCGCATCATGGGCCGCGACGCGCATTTGCGGGTGCCCGAGATCGGCCTCGGCATGAACATGAGTTGGCAGAGCATTCCACGCATGCTCCACCTGATCGGACCGGCACGAACCAAACAGGCGGTGATCCTGGCTGACCAACGCATCAGCGCCCAGGAGGCCCATGAGTGGGGTCTGGTGGAGGAGGTGACCGAACCCGGAAAGTCCTTCGATGCGGCGTTGGCTCTTGCTGCAAAGATCGCCGCGCAGCCGCCGCTATCGGTTGCGATGACGAAGCTCACTATTAATCGGCTGGCGCACGCGCTGGACGACCTCGCCAGCCATATGGACCTCGATCAGTTTGCGCTGGCGAGCCTGACCGAGGATCACAAGGAAGGCGTGGCGGCGTTTATGGCCAAGCGCAAGCCGCGTTTTAGAGGACGCTGAGCCGGCAGGGAATGCAGCCAAATACCTTCAGTCGGAATACGGGATTCGCATAAGATATATTATGGAATATTTAATATCACGTGCTATCAATAACTTACATAAAACTGATACGAAGCCAGGGAGATCGGTCAGGCTGTACTGCTTCCAGACTGGCGCCGTCGGTGCGTCGCCCCGCGCTGACCAATCGAGTCCGTCTGGGACTACACGTTGGGATTATTGGCGCGGTCTGATCGTGCTCGCTATGTTTCCATGGATACCGATCAGATTCATGTAAAGCGGTACGCAATGGGAGGTTCCCGATGGTTGGCAAACAGAACCAATATAACGTCGGACTGGACAAGACGCCGGCCAATTATGTGCCGCTCACGCCGCTCAGTTTCCTCGCTCGCAGCGCCGCCGTTTACCCCGATCTCATCAGCACGATCTATGAGGGCCGTAGCTTCACCTGGGCGCAAACTTATGCGCGCTGCCGGCGGCTCGCATCCTATCTCGCAAGCCGGAAAATAGGCGAAGGCGACACCGTGGCGGCGATGCTGCCGAATATACCGGCCATGAACGAGGTTCATTTTGCGGTGCCGATGGCTGGCGCGGTGCTCAACGCGCTTAACATCCGGCTCGATGCGCCGTCGATCGCGTTCCAGCTCGATCACGGCGGCGCGAAAGTAATCCTGGTCGATCCGGAATTCTCAGCAGTGATCACCGAGGCGCTGGGGCTCATGAAAGGGCCGAAGCCGTTCGTCATCGACGTAAACGACGCAAGCTTCGCAGGGGGAAAACAGATCGGCGGGATCGAATATGAAGACGCGTTGGCACAGGGCGATGAAAGCTTTGTGCCACGTCTGCCGCAGGACGAATGGGAAGCCATCGCTCTCAGTTACACCTCGGGGACAACAGGCAATCCAAAGGGCGTGGTGACTCATCACCGGGGCGCCTATCTCAATGCCGTCAGTAATATCCTCGCCGGCAACCTCGGGCAGCACCCGGTCTATCTCTGGACGCTGCCGATGTTTCACTGCAACGGCTGGTGCTTCCCATGGACAATCGCGGCCTCGGCCGGCATCAATGTCTGCCTGCGCAAGGTCGATCCCACGAAGATATTCGAACTGATCCGCCGGCATGAGGTCACTCACATGGCCGGCGCGCCGATTGTCTACAACACGCTCATCAACGCGCCGGATGCACCGAAAGGCACCGCCGCGCGGCGTGTCGTCGGATTGATCGCCGGGGCAGCACCCCCAGTGGCTGTACTCGAGGGTGCTGAAAGCATCGGGATCAAGCTCACGCATGTATACGGCCTGACCGAGGTTTATGGCCCGGCGTCGGTATGCGCAGAGCAACCCGGCTGGGATGGTCTGCCTGCCGATCAGCGTGCCCAGCTGAAACGAAGGCAGGGCGTGCCCTACCCGCTGGAGGAAGCCGTCACGGTGATCGATCCGGAAACGATGCGCGAGGTGCCGCGCGATGGCGAGACCATCGGCGAGGTGATGTTCCGGGGGAATATCGTCATGAAGGGCTATCTCAAAAATGAGAAAGCAACTGAGGAAGCGTTTGCCGGCGGCTGGTTTCACACCGGCGATCTCGGTGTGCTTGACGAACACGGCTATGTCATCATCAAGGATCGATCCAAGGACATCATCATCTCCGGCGGCGAAAACATCTCGTCCGTCGAGGTCGAGGACGTTCTTTATAAACATCCAGCGGTGCTGTTTGCCGCTGTGGTGGCGAAACCGGATGGCAAATGGGGCGAGGTGCCGTGTGCCTTTATCGAATTAAAGGAGAACGCCCGCGCGACTGAAGCCGAAATCATCGCATTCTGTCGCGCTCAGATGTCAGGCTTCAAGAGTCCGAAAGCGGTGGTGTTCGGGCCTATCCCGAAGACCTCGACCGGAAAAATCCAGAAATTCATGCTGCGCGGTCAGGTGGATTCCGCGAAGGCGATTTCGGCTTGAGTTGAAAGCCGCAACGCGCCCTGCTTCAGTCGCCTCAATCAAGGCTTAGCCGCATGCCGTCATGCGCTGGTACGATGTTCGGCGGCAAGCTCTGACGCAGCACCTCGTAATCCAGATCGGAATGCATGTTGGTGATGATGGCACGGCGAGGCTTGAAGCGCTCGATCCACGACAGCGCGTCATTGACACTGAAATGGCTGGGATGGCCCGCGTAGCGCAGCCCGTCGATGATCCACAAATCAAGGTTTTCCAGAAACGACCAGCTCTCGGGTGGAATGTCGTTGACGTCGGGCGTGTAGGCCGCATCCGCAATCCGGTAGCCGAGCGCGGGAATATTGCCGTGCTGCATGAGGAATGCCGAAAGCGTCACCCCTCCCCCCTTCCCTTCGATCGTGCAGCTTTCTCCCGCCTCGATCGCGTGACGATCGAGGATCGGGGGATAGTCGCTGCCGGGAGGCGACGCAAAGCAGTAGGAAAAACGCAGGATGATATCGCCGGCCGTCGACTCGTTCAGATAGACGGGAATACGCCGACGCTGGTGCAGGACGACGGACCTGAGATCGTCGATGCCGTGCGTCTGATCGGCGTGCTCGTGCGTCAGGAAAACCGCATCCAGATGATCGACCTGCGCATCGATCAACTGCTCGCGAAGATCGGGAGAGGTGTCGATCAGGATTCTCGTCGTTCCCTGCTCCCCGGTCCGCTCCACCAGCAGCGAACAGCGGCGTCGCCGATTCTTTGGGTTTTTGGGATCGCAGGCGCCCCACCCGAGCGCCGGACGGGGTACGCCTGCCGAAGATCCACAGCCCAGAATTGTCAGCGTCAGTGTCATCCCATCGCTTCCGGGGATGGCACTTTCGAAAAGAAATGGAAGAAGTTTGCGGTGGTCTGTCGCGAAATTTCATCAAGCGATACCCCACGGGTCTCGGCCAGAACCTTTGCCACTTCGACCACGTAAGAGGGCTCGTTTCGCTTCCCCCGAAATTTGCCCGGCGCCAGGTATGGCGCATCGGTCTCCACCATAATGCGATCGGCAGGTAACTCGGCGGCGAGATCGCGTAACGCTTGCGACTTCTTGAACGTCAGAATTCCCGTAAACGAAATTGACAGACCCAATGAGATCGCCTTCATCGCCAGCTCCCGACCACCGGTGTAGCAATGCAGCACCGCGCGAAACGATCCCTTCGACATTTCATCTTCGAGGATACGGCCGCAGTCGTCGTCAGCTTCTCGGGTATGAATGACGAGCGGCAGGCCAGTGACTCTGGCGGCTGCGATGTGCGCTCGAAATCCTCGCTCCTGAGCTTGGCGCGACCCGTGCTGGTAAAAATAATCCAGCCCCGCCTCGCCTAGCGCCACGACCTTGGTGTGCTGGGTCAGTGCAATCAGGTCCCGGGCGGAAATTCCGTCTTCTTCATCGGCATGATGCGGATGGGTTCCGACCGAGCAATAAACGTTCGGAAAGCGGTCGGCGATTGCGAGCAGTGAACCAATCCGCTTTACGCGGGTCGAAATGGTGACGAGCCGCCCGACACCGGCGGCTGCAGCCCGCGCTACAATCGCTTCGAGATCATCGGCGAAGTCAGGAAAGTCGAGATGACAATGACTGTCGACCAGCATCGGGTTTGAACCGTTCACGCCGCGGTCGGCTCGATATAGCGCGGAAAGACGGGGACGGGCGCGGGAAGCACGGTGCCGGGTTTAATCCGTCTGCCCAGCGCGGCAAAGTTGCGTGACGCGGTCTCGTTGGGGATGCCCAGGAGGTCGAGCAGCTTCGCGGACGCAGCGGGCATCGCGGGCTGGGCTAAAATGGCGATTTGCCGAACAACTTCGGCGGTCACGTAAAGTACGGTTGCCTGACGTTGCGGATCGGTCTTCGCCAATGCCCACGGCGCCTCGCCCGCGAAATAACGGTTCGCTTCGGCCACCACCGACCAAGCAGCATTGAGCGCCTGGTGAATCTGCTGGGTTGCCATTGCGCTCCGCGCCAGCCCGATCATCCCGTCCGCTTGCGCCAGAATGGTTTTGTCGCTGTCGCTGAAGGGACCCGGGTCCGGCAGCACGCCCTGATACTGCTTCGCGATCATGGACAGCGAGCGTTGCGCCAGATTGCCGAAATCATTGGCGAGATCTGCGTTGATGCGTGCCACGATCGCTTCGTGGTTATAGCTGCCGTCCTGTCCGAACGGCACCTCTCGCAGGAAAAAGTAGCGCATCTGGTCGACGCCGTATTGTTCTGCCAGGTTGAAGGGATCCACGACGTTGCCGACAGATTTCGACATCTTCTCGCCCCTGTTGAACAGGAAGCCGTGGGCATAGACGCGCTTCTGAACGGGAATTCCGGCTGACATCAGAAATGCCGGCCAATACACCGCATGAAAGCGGATGATATCTTTGCCGATGATATGCACGTCGGCAGGCCAATAGTGCCAGTTCGGGTCGTCCTCATCGGGAAAGCCGACTCCGGTGATGTAGTTCGTCAAGGCGTCGAGCCATACATACATGACGTGTTCGGGATCATCGGGAACCTGCACGCCCCAATCGAAAGTAGTGCGCGAAATCGACAGATCCCTCAGACCGCCTTTGACGAAACTTATGACTTCATTCTTGCGGGAGTCAGGCCCTATGAAATCCGGCTGGTTTTGGTAGAGCGTCAGAAGCTTGTCCTGATACGCAGACAATCTAAAGAAGTAACTCTTCTCCTCAACCCATTCGACCGCTGTGCCCTGCGGCCCCCTTCGCACGTTGTCTTCGCCGAGGACCGTTTCCTCTTCGCTGTAGTAGGCTTCGTCACGCACCGAATACCAGCCGGCATAGCTATCGAGGTAGATGTCGCCATTATCCGCGATCCGCTTCCAGATCTCCTGGCTGGAGCGATGGTGCTGTTGTTCAGTGGTCCGGATGAAACGGTCGAACGAGACGTTCAGGCGCTCGTCCATGTCTTTGAAGCGCTGAGCGTTCCGGGTCGCGACTTCGATAGTCGGCAGCTTTTCAAGTTCTGCGGTCTGGACCATTTTCAGGCCGTGCTCGTCGGTTCCGGTGAGGAAAAATACATCCTTGCCATCGAGTCGCTGAAAACGCGCCAGCGCATCGGTCGCGATCGCCTCATAGGCATGACCGATATGCGGCACGCCGTTCGGATATGCGATGGCGGTCGTAATGTAGAACGAGTTTCTTTGCGATGCGGTCGGCGAGCCTGGCAATCGCGCCGGCTGTGTGCGAATAGGCTCTCCGCTTTTTCCCCTTCCCGTATCAGAGCGCTTTCTTGAGACCCTCGTTTTCTTTGAAGTCGAGAGCCCCTTAGCCGGTCGGGCTTTCTTCGGCGATTTTCTTATTGGGTTTTTTGAAGCTGTCTTCGTGGGCGAGGTCTTCTTTGCCTTGCCCCTCTTCGTCTGAGTGGTTCTCTTCACGCGTTTCTTCGGCGCAGCCGCTTTGGCGGCGGCACGGCGCGATTTGCGGGTCTTCTTGCCGCTGCGTTTCCTGGCAGTTTTCTTGCTGGCGATTGCCACCACAATTCCTTTTAGTGCTCAACAATATTGCTGGGGGCTGACCGCCGGCGGGGCGCCTAACGCGTCGCTTCCGCGAGCAGACCGAACACGGAGAAAACCAGAGGTTTGCGCTCCAGATTGTATTCCGCGGTGTCGCGTGCGGCGCGATTAATCTTTTCCCACACCTCCGCCAGCCGTGCAAGGCGGGGAAGGTTTGCGTCGGCTTGGTCG
>JAICIT010000064.1 GCA_025960445.1 Bradyrhizobium sp.
GCATACGAGCGTAGTCACCACAGGTTCACCGGATTCATCCCGGCATTCCCCGCGCAATGGCTTTACGACTTATAACGTGATCTCCCCGGTGATCGGGCTTTGTTGTCACCGTCGCCAGTGAGATACCTCTCACTAACTTGACGCCAGCGTCGAGGCGTCAGGACCACACGACTTCGCCGTCCGCCTTCGTGCTGTTCGTCCACAGCACGTCAGCGTCCACCGCATCCCGTCCCGCGTTCGTGACGATCGCGAGCCGCCCCTCTTGGTGGGACGAGACGGCGGGGTTTATAGTTTTGATTTGGGCAAAACGAGAAGGAATATATTTTTGCAAATGCGAGTGGACAGTGATTTGCCCGCTCTCGGGCAAATCAGCTCGTAGCCCGCATCGAGCAAAGCGATATGCAGCCTGGTGGTTTGAGGCGCGCAGCGCGCTCCTCACCATGAGGAGCTCGCTGCTACCGGCCCTCAAATCATCTGAGGATACTGAGGATTGCGCGCTTGGGACGATCAATCCTGCTGACACGCCAACAGCCGACGGCTAAAGCAATCAAGCGGTCACGCTGCGTGACGGCTCTCTACCTTATCGGAGAGAGTAAGTCCTCGGTGACGATGGCTGCCAGCGTGACCGCGCCACATCATGGCTTCAGCAAATCGCCTGCCGTCATTTTCCAGCAACGAAAGCGGACAGTCGCAAACGAAAGCCGCCCGAAGGCGGCTCCCTCGTTTTTTAGCCTGAATGAGTTACGCCACGATGGCGCGAACGCGCGATTGCCTGAGGCCCATGTAGCCGAGCGCAGCAAAGCCAAGCAGCAGCATCGCCCATGTTGACGGCTCGGGTACCCCTGCTACAGGAGGAACGAAGTTATTGTTTAAAATGAACATGTCGGGGTCGTTGACGGTGAAACCGTCCGGCAGATTGAAGATGTTCGTCAGCGGAAAATCGAGGCTGTTCAAGAAATCGGCGGTTCCGGTCGCCCCCAGAGTTGCCACGCCATCAACGCGCAAGTTGATGTTGATCGGCACAGGGACACCTACGCCTACGGTGAACAGAGCCGTGGTCGCCGTAGCGTTGACCGTATCGCTGAAGGTCGAGAGGGTCTCGCCGCCACTCGTATAAGCGATGTTTGTTTCGCTGTGCGATGGCGGCAATGGGTTGCTTGGGTTGCCCCCTGGTAGGACGGCCGAATTCATCGAGAAACTAAACCCACCGGCTCCCCCGCCTCCGAAAATCGTCCAGCCGAGCCCTGTGTTAGTTGCGCCGGACAGCGAGCCGGCGATGTTGAGATTGAGGGAAACGTCGATCGTTGTTGAAGTCGAGCCAGCGGTGGGGCTGAAGATGACGTCGGTGGTGAATGAGGCCAACGAACTTGCGAAGGCGCCCTGGATCGTCGAGCCGCCAGTAGTGGTTATAAAGGTCCCGAGGTGGCCCTGGCTGGAGTTGGCAGTGCCCTGGTAAGTCTCTCCGGTCGAGGCACTGGTGCCGGTCTGCATGACCGTGACCGGGCTGGTATCCGTCGTGGTGGTCAGGCTTAACGGACCCGTTGCGCTGAAGATAGTTTCAGCGGAGGCGTTTGATGCGGCCCCTAAGGCCACACCGAGCGCCGTCATCGCGATGATAGAGCGCCAATTTACTCTCCTTCTATTGCCGCAAGCGGAGTTGGCGCAAATGCCTTTAGTTGCCGATGCCGGCACCTTGAACGTCTGCTGCAAGCTGGCAAACGTTCCAGTAGGTTGGAAGGAAATGTCCCAAGTAAAATCCGTCATGTGCGAACCTCCGCTGCTAATGATTGTCGATTGGGCTGATATCCGTTGGCCCCTCAATGACCGTCAACGACATGGCTTTGCCTCTCCCGCAGACCAAGCGCTTACTGCGCGCCTCCGCGGCCTGTGCAATCGTGTCGTTTGTTGAGCTGGCGCGCTATCCGCTCATTGCCGGCGGCTATCCGAAAATGGCAACTTGGGATACGATGCTCCTAGCCCAGGTCATTGGGAGGCAAGGCCATGCGGAACGGGCTACTACCGCTGATGCATAACCGGCGGGTCCATGCCAGCCGGAACGTGGAGGAGGTCGCCGCCTTCATGGCGTCGAAAGAGCTCCGGCTCGACCTTTCGCCGCGTGCGGCCGGCCAGTTCGAATTCATCGCGAACGCCGCCTACATGCCCGGGAGCTATCTCGGCTATATTCAGTACGGTGCGGCAGCGACCATCCAAGTACCGCAAGGCCGCGCTCGCGACGATTACTGGCTGCATTTTTCCGTGCGCGGTTCCTGGGAGATTCACAACAGCGTTGGAACGGTGATGTGCTCGCCAGAGCAGGCAGTGTTCTCTGCACCGGTCGGGCATCACACGCTTTCCGAGGCCGGCAGCGCCTGTTTCGTACTTTCAGTTTCGCGCGCGACCATGCTCGGCCGACTCGCAACGTTGCTGGGCGATGCCCCGGGCGGGCCGCTCGACTTCGCGCCCGCGATGAACCTTGCGTCGCGCCCGGGCCGCCGGCTGTTGCGTCACCTCCAGCTCTCGCTCGAAGAGCTCGACGAGCCGGACGAAAGCCACTGCAGCGAAGCGTTTCTGCGCATGTACGAAGAATTGATTGTCACCTCAATGTTGCTGTCGCAACCCCACAGCTTCAGCGAGCGGCTCAACCGCCTGGAGCAGCCCGCTTGGCCGCGCGGTGTCCAACTCGCGCTCGACTATATCGAAACCCATCTCGACCGGCCGCTCACGCTCGGCGACCTCGTCAGCGTGACGGGCGTGCCCGGCCGGACATTGCTAAAGTACTTCAGGGAGCATCACGGCGTCTCCCCAATGCGCTACTGGCGTGACCGGCGCTTCGTGCGCGTCCGCGAGGCGCTGCAGCGTACGCGCGACAACGCGAGCGTCACAGATGTCGCGATGGCCTGGGGCTTCTATCATCTCGGGCGCTTCGCGGCGGAGTACGCCCGACGCTTCGGCGAAAGTCCGTCAGAGACGCGTCGACGCCACGATAGGCGCCCTTAGAGAATCCTGTCTGCGGCCGGATGTTCCGAGGTCATTCGACGCGGTCACCACGCGAGCTTGGGTTGATGCTCGCACGGCAGATAACAGGCGCTCGCTTCGTAGAGATTGATAGCCGCAATCATTTGCGATTGTCGCACGAGACCGCGTAAATCGTTCCTGAGGCGAAGCTCAGCTTCTTGCCGGCGATCACGATCTTGCCGGGAGACGGCACCGCGCAGGCTCTCGAAGTCAGTCAGTCCGATGGCTCCACGTTCAGCAGCGGTTTGGCAATGCGAGCTTTCCTGCTCAGTTGGGTTTAATGGAGTGTGACCGACGCCAGTTAATCGCATCTTCTAGGCGGTCGTCGCCCCAGAAGACCTCCCGATCGACCGTAAATGTCGGCGAGCCAAAAATGCCCAGCGCCCGAGCTGCGTCGGTTTCTGCAACGAGCGCAGCCATTGCGTCCTCGGAATCGGCAAGCGCAAGCACGCGAGCCTCGTCCTGTCCAATATCGCGCAAGCTTCCGGAAAGGTTGGGCTCGCTGCCAGCCTCTTGTCCAAGCTGAAACCAGCGCCGATAGGCCGCGCGCACAAAATCGGGCCCCCAACCTTCACGCATTCCGACTGTCGCGACCAGATTAGCTCGAATAGATGACTTGACGGGATAGGGGGCGGGCAAACGAGCAGCAATACCTTGAACGGATGCACGGCGCTCGATATCGCGCCACATGTACGCAAGCTTCGCCGGCTTATCGGCAAAGGGGACGTGATTCATTTCCTGCAGGATTACGAGCAGGTGAAACGGCCGCCACTGGAAGGTAACTCCTGTAGACTGCTGCAATTCTGCAAGTCTCATCACGCTCAAAAACGAGTAGGTGCTACCCATCGTGAACCAGAAATCGATTTTAGCGGCAGCCATCGAGTGCCTCCTGTTGCGGACATGGCTTTGTAAAACTAGTTATTCGGAATTGGATGATTTTTGGCGACCCCAGGTCCTTTCCCGTAGCCGAGAGTGTCAAGGTTGCGACACGGCAGCATAGTGCCGTGACGGTGGCAGTCCAGCAATGCAGCGCGCCGCGCCGTCGCGACATCTATCATCCGCTCTCTCGTCGTGGCCCCAAATGCGAGTGGACAGTGATTTGCCCGACCACGCACATCAGCCCGTAGCCCGCATCGAGCAAAGCGATATGCGGGCCTCATGGTTCGAAGCGCGTAGCGGTGCAAATCCCGCTTCGAGTGGGCCAATCAGTTCGGCGTCCGCAAATCATCTGAGGACCCTGGGGATTGCGCGATTGGCACGATCAATCATGCTGACACGCCAATCGCCGACGGCTAAAGCAATCAAGCGGTCACGCTGCGTGACGGCTCTCTACCTTATGGGAGAGAGTAAGTCCTCGGTGACGATGGCTGCCAGCGTGACCGCGCCACATCATCGCTTCATTGCTGGCGGCACGGAAGCCGTCACCGCTCGCGATCAGCAGCCGTGATCGCCCGTTTGCCACGAAATCCCATCGCAAGGACATAACGTTCGGACGAATCCTGCCGGCTCGACGCCGGCTTGACGTGTTTGACGGTGGCAAAATCGCGCTTCAGCTCCGCCATCAGCGCGGCGTCGGCGCCGCTCTGAAACACCTTGGCCACGAACGTGCCGCCTGGATTTAGCACCTCCGCCGCAAACCCGGCCGCCCCTTCCACCAGACCCAGAATGCGCAACTGATCGGTCTTGCGATGGCCTGTGGTATTGGGCGCCATATCCGAAAGCACCACATCGGCACCGCCACCGATCATCGCAACCAATTTGGCTGGCGCGGCATCGTCAAGAAAATCAATGCGGGCGAAGCTGACGCCGGGTACCTCCGGCATATCCAGAAGATCGATCGCGATCACTCTGCCTTTGCCATTGGCAGCGGCAATTCGCTTCGCGGCGATCTGGCTCCAGCCACCCGGGGCGGCCCCGAGATCGACTACCGTGATCCCGGGCTTGAGAAACCGATACTTGTCATCGATCTCCGCCAGCTTGAACGCCGCGCGCGAGCGCAATCCCTCGCGCTTGGCCTGCGCCACGTAGGGATCATTGAGCTGTCGCTCCAGCCAGAGCTTTGAGGACAGCTTGCGTTTGCCGCCGGTTTTAACGGTTACGTGCAGCCGCCCGGTCGTATCTTTCGCCATCGAAAATTGATGCCTCTCAACGAGATTTGCAGGCGAGCGGAATGCGCCTATCGGCACCCGCTGATGGCGCCATCCTCGCGCATCATTTCCACCAGCATCCCTTCGCGTAAACCGCGATCAGCTACCCGCAGGCGGGGCAGCGGAAACGCCTGCCGGATCGCATCGAGAATTGCGCACCCAGCCAACACCAGATCGGCGCGTTCGATGCTGATGCAATTGTTGCTCGCCCGTTCGCGATAGCTCATTCCGAGAAGCCGCGCGATGGTCGAGTTGATGTCGGCATCGCTCAACCAGACCCCGTCTATCCGCCGCCGATCGTATCGCACCAGATTGAGGTGGACGCCGGCGAGCGTTGTCACGGTGCCCGAGGTGCCAAGCAGGTGCATCTCCCTGAGATCGCTGCCGTGCTCGGCCGCGAAAGGCGAGACGTGTTGCGCGACTTCCTGGATCATTTGCCCGTAGGATTCAGGCGTCACGTCCTTGCCGCCGAAATGTTCGGCCAGTGTGACGACGCCGAGCGGAATTGACATCCATTGCTTGATGCTGGGTGCACCATCTTTCTGGTCCGGGTTGCGCTCGATCCGAACCAATTCGGTCGATCCGCCACCGATATCGAACAGAATGGCGCCCCTGCCGTTTGGGTCCAATAGAGGCGAGCAGCCGATCACCGCGAGGGCCGCCTCGGTCTCCCGATCGATCACCTCCAGCCGGATGCCGGTTTCGGCCTCGACCCGGTTGCGGAAGCTCTCGGCGTTGGAGGCGGCGCGGCAGGCCTCGGTGGCGATCAGCCGCAAGCGCCTGGCATTTTTCGAATTGATCTTGTCCCGGCAGATGCTCAGCGCGGCGATCGCGCGATCCGCCGCGGCTTCACTGATGCAGCCGGTCGCGGAGATGCCCTCGCCTAGCCGAATGATCCGCGAGAACGAGTCGATGACGCGAAATCCCTCTCCTGTGGGACAGGCTATCAGCAGGCGGCAATTGTTGGTGCCAAGATCGAGCGCTGCGTAGACGCCGGTCCCCGCGGCCGGAGCGGCGACGGAAACGCCGCCTCGAAACGGCGCTTGTCCATAGCCGTTCGGTGTCACTGCTTGGCCGCCGCCACGCAGCGGCCCTTGGCCGACGTCTCCGCGCGGCACAGCGCCAGCGCGAAGCCGCGCATCATCGTTCATTGACAGTTTCTTTCCGCGGCCGTGAGGCCCACGAGGAATTTTTCGTTCACAGAAACTTTTAGCAGCGCGGGGCTTTGGCGCAACAGCCGTTCACATAGGACCATGCCCAATCAGCCGTTGTCGTCCGTAGATCGGTACGTTATCTGGGGTGGGAAGCGGGAGAAAATCCTGCAAAATCGAGCATTTCAGGGATATTCAATGCAGGATCAACCTTCTTCATCCTCTCTGGAAAACTCTATCGCACTGCAAAAATTCGGGCTCGGACAGCCGGTCCTCCGCAAGGAGGATGACACCCTGGTGCGCGGCAAGGGCAAGTACACCGACGACTTCAACCTGCCCGGCCAGGCCTATGCGTGGATTGTACGATCCACCCACGCGCACGGGATCATCCGCGCTATCGACACCTCAGCCGCAAAGACAATGCCCGGCGTGCTCGGGGTCTGGACCGGGACGGATCTGGTCGCGGCCGGTTATGGCCCCTTCACCTGCGGTCTTCCGCTCAAGAACCGCGACGGCACGCCTTTGTTGCAGACCAACCGCACCGCGCTGATGACCGACAAGGTGCGCTATGTCGGCGATCCCGTGGCCTTCGTGGTGGCAGAGACGCTGGCGCAGGCGCGCGATGCCGCCGAAGCGATTGTGGTCGATGTCGATCCGCTGCCTGCCGTCACCGATCCTGCGGAAGCGGCAAAAGCGGGCGCGCCGCAGCTTTACGAGCACATCCCCAACAACGTCGCGCTGGACTATCACTATGGTGACGCCGCCAAAGTAGAAGCCGCGTTCGCCAGCGCCGCGCATGTGACAAAGCTCGACATCGTCAACACGCGGGTCGCCGTCGTCCCGATGGAGCCGCGCGCCGCGCTTGCATCCTATGACAAGGCCAGCGAGCGCTACACGATTCAGCTTCCGACCCAAGGCGTCGCCGGCAACCGTACCAACCTCGCCAAGAATATCCTGAAAGTTCCGAACGAGAAGGTTCACCTGCTGACACCGAATGTCGGCGGCTCGTTCGGTATGAAGAACGTCAACTATCCGGAATATGTCTGCATCCTGCACGCGGCAAAGCTTCTTGGCCGTCCGGTGAAATGGACCGACGAGCGCTCGACCAGCTTCCTGTCCGACAGCCACGGGCGCGCACAAAAGATTCATTGTGAGCTCGCGCTCGATGCCGAGGGCAAATTTCTCGCAGTCAAGGTTTCAGGCTACGGCAATCTTGGCGCCTATATCACCGGCGTCGCGCCAAGCCCGCTCTCGCTAAACATCGGCAAGAACCTCGCCAGTGTGTATCGCACGCCGCTGATGACCATCGATATCAAGACGGTGCTGACCAACACGACATTGATGGGAGCCTATCGCGGCGCCGGTCGCCCGGAGGCGAACTACTACATGGAGCGGCTGATCGACCGCGCCGCCGACGAGATGGGCATCAACCGCCTGACGTTACGCAAGCGAAATTTCATCAAGCCCGCGCAGATGCCGTTCGCGGCGTCCTCCGGCGTCACCTACGACAGCGGAGACTTCCAGGGCGTGTTCAACAAAGCGCTCGAGATTTCCGATCACGCCAATTTCCCGAAGCGTAAAAAAGAAAGCCGCAAGCGCGGCAAGCTCCGCGGCATTGCCATCGGCTCGTATCTCGAAGTCACCGCGCCTCCCGGCGTCGAGCTCGGGAAAATCGTGTTCGAGCAGGACGGCTCGGTGCGCCTGATCACCGGCACGCTCGATTATGGCCAGGGCCACGCTACTCCGTTTGCACAGGTGCTCTCCACCCAGCTTGGCGTGCCCTTCGACAGCATCAAGCTCGAACAGGGTGACAGTGACATCGTGCATACGGGCAACGGCACCGGCGGCTCGCGCTCGATCACCGCCAGTGGAATGGCCATCGTTGAAGCATCGAGGATCGTCATCGAGAAGGGCAAACGCGCCGCCGCTCACATGATGGAAGCAGCCGAAAGCGACATCGAATTCGCGAACGGACGCTTCACGATCGCCGGTACCGATCGCAGCATCGATATTCTTGAGCTCGCCCGTCGCCTGAAAGACGGTAAGATGCCGGAGGGAATGCCCTCGTCCCTCGACGTGGACCATACCACCGAGGCGGTGCCATCAACCTTCCCGAATGGCTGCCACGTCGCGGAAGTCGAGATCGACCCCGAAACCGGCATCGTGCAGATCGTTGGCTATACCGGAGTCAACGACTTCGGCACCATCGTGAATCCGATGCTGGTGGCCGGACAGTTGCACGGCGGCGTGGCGCAAGGCATCGGGCAGGCGCTGATGGAGTGCATCAGCTACGATTCGAGCGGACAGCCGATCACCGGCTCCTTTATGGACTATGCGATGCCGCGCGCCGAAGACATTCCGATGATGGCGGTCGGCGATCATCCGGTGCCAGCCAAATCCAATCCACTGGGCACCAAAGGCTGCGGCGAAGCCGGTTGCGCGGGCAGCCTTTCGACCATCGTCAACGCAGTCGTCGACGCGCTGTCTGAATACGGCATCAAGCATATCGACATGCCGCTGACACCTGAGCGGGTCTGGCGCGCGATCAGCGATGCAAAGAGCAAGGCGGCGTAGCGCTCCTCGCGCCAATCTAGGCGGCCGCCTGCTCGCGCGGTTGATAGATCGCGATGTGCTGACAATGCGCCAAAGGCGTGCGCCCGTTGGCGA
>JAICIT010000065.1 GCA_025960445.1 Bradyrhizobium sp.
ACACGTGACCGTCTGCTTGCTCAATTTGCGCGCTTGCGATCAGCGATCTTTGCTGAATCCGATCGGGTCGACGCCGACTGCTTGCGGCTCGATGGAGCGGAAGCTTCGGCAGCGCGGGCGCTCGCGAAACTCTGCCGAAGACTGTCGATTGCCTCGGTCAGTGACGACACCTGGGCGGATAAGCGCTTGGTATCTTCCTGTTGCGTCGCGAGCAGCTGCTTTGCGGTCTGCAACTGATCCTGAAGCGTCTGCAATTGGTCGATCGACTCCTGCTGGGTCACTTCCAATGCGCGCGTTTTCTCATTCAGTTCGTCGGAAATTTGCGTGGTGTTGACCTGCAACGAGGTGGTGGTGACCGGCGGCTCTTGCTCGCGAGCCGCACTAGGGTGTGAGCGCCACAGAGCCATTGCGCTGCCGCCGAGCACAATGACGATCAGGGCGCTGGCGGCGAGCGCAATGGGTTGCCTTGCGACACGCATGCCGCCGTTCTTTGGGTCCTGACGAGCAATCTCGATCATGCTTCAAAGCCCGTGGGAATCGAAGACATCCTTCGCACTTACCACAATCGCGGGTATGCCGCCCAGCCCCTGCCGCCTGTTTGTAACAGCGCAAAAGGTGCGGCCAGCTCTTGGGGGAGAGCTGGCCGCGCGCGAACCGGTCTGGGACGGGGAGGGGTGGGGATAAGACCGGATCGCGTGTCTCCGTGTTTCTGTTTTAGCGGTCGTGAGCGCTGGCAGTTGCGATGGCGGGACGGCTGTCGCCGAGCGAGACCCATTCATTGGTATTGCTCTGCGACTGTCGCTTGACGAAGCGGTAGCCGGTCTCGGTCCAGGCCAGGACCGTTTCGTTCTGGTTGTCGAGGATGAACTCGCCCTTGTCCGTTTTCACGGTCAGAACGGCATGACCTTCGCCCTTTTTGTCGCGCACCACCGTGATCAGCAGGGCCTCTTTCGGCCAGCCGGCGTCGATCAGCATCTTGCGCTTCAACAGCACGTAATCTTCGCAATCGCCGTAGCCGTCCGTCGGCAGCGACCATTTCTCGATCACGCCCCAATGATCCATGTCGGTCATCGGCTTGATGGTTTCATTGACCCATCGGTTGACCCGCACCAGGTCCCGCCAGGTCGTCTGCGACATCACGATGTCACGCGGCTGAGATGGGCCGCCGTTGCAATCGACCGGATTCTCGGCGCAAAACTCAACCCAGCCAATCGGCGCTCGCGTGATCTCGCCAAGCGCGGCATAAAGAACTCGCTCGTCACCGGCGTTGGCAGGCGCACTCAATCCCAACAGGACGGCGATGATCGCCAATCCCTTTCCGTCTCCCCCGAAACCAAACATTGTGGCCCCCGTTTTTTGTTGGGACCACGTTTCGCACAAACGTTTTGCGCCGCCGCTAAGTAAGCCAAGTAGATTTGAGGTACTTTGAAGTTAAATATAAAGTATCTTCGACCTTTACTTGAATAAAACAAGCTTAGAATTTGTTTCAAATTTTAGGAATTGGTCAGTCAATTCGGCCCCCGCCGAGGGGATTTTCCGAAAAAGTGCCGCCGCAAGCCCGTTCGGGCATGCCGCCGGACCGCCAAAGGCGATGTCGCCCCAGGCGGATCGCCGTCCGGATCTCAGGAACCTTCGATGTGGCGAGCCGACGCGTTTACCTTGCGGTAACGCTGTCCTCGAGCGTTTCGGCGAGCTGCTCGTGAATGAACTCGAGGGCGAAGCCTTCCTCGAGATTGCGGACCACCCGGGCGTTGACCTTGCCGAGCAGGACCATGGATTTCACCGGCGGCCGGTTTTCCGCCGCAATGGCCGCGCCGGACAGTGACAGATCGATGATCCGGCAGGTCATCTTGGTGCCGTCCTCGAGGGTGAGCAGTGCAATCGGGTTGCGTGGCACGATACGATCGTGACGCCGGTCCTCCGGCAGGTTCAGAATGTCCCGATTAGCCAACCACGTCAGTTGCGCCGCCAGTTTGTCCCGCTTGCGGGCGGTGGCGCCCACGGTCATCGCAAAGCCGTTGTCGATGATGCGAGTAATCCTGCCTTCAACCCGGCCAATGTGGTCCAAATAGGCGATCACGCGATCGCCGACATTGCCGATGCCTGGGGCCAAAAGCGCGAGCCCACCCGGCGACATATTGATGATCTGGCAGGGAAACTCACGCCGGTCCGGCAGCATGTAGCGGCCAAGCAGATGTATCTTCACCCGCTGAAAACGGCGGCGTTCTTCGGCGGCAGGAACTATAGCTTTTTTGATCGCGAACGCCATCTTCGCCAGCCGAAAACCGGAATCTCTATATCTAATGACCCTACGTCCAGCAGGGTTAACGAGCGGTTAGCAGAAGGTTTGGTGAGGAAACGCCGGTCCGCCTCAACCGATGCAGCATCCGCGCAGGGCGCCGTTGTCGAGATTGGTGACACTATCGAAATGAGGCCGCAGCGTTGGCATAACGGTCGGTCTCGAATAACGTTTTGCCGCGCCATCAAGAAAGAAAAAGGCGCAAGAGGAAGCGCATGCAACAGATTCGCGTATGCACCTACGATGGCCCGGGAGCACGGCCTGTCATTCGCACCGTACCCTGGCCCAAGATTACGAGCAAAGCGGCGCTCATAAAGGTCGGTGCCTGCGGCGTTTGCGGCACCGATCTGCATATTCTGAAAGGCCACTGGCCGAAACCACTGCCATGGCCATTCACGCTCGGTCACGAGATCGGCGGAGTGCTGGTCGAGGTTGGCTCTGAATTCAAAGAGGACTTCATGAGCAAGCCGCTCAAGGTCGGATCGAAGGTGATGATCCCGCCTCTGATGCCGTGCGGCCATTGCTATTACTGCATTCACTACCCGCTAAGCGCCAATAAATGCCTGACGCCGGTCTATTACGGCCGTTATCTCGGGTTCGACAAAGCGCCGCATCTCTGGGGAGGCTGGGCTGAATATGTCTACGTGGACCTGGACATGCTGCCGGGCACAAAGATCTACAAACTCCCTGACGACATGTCGTTGCGGCTTGGCGCGTTGTCCGAACCTCTGACCTCATGCATCCGCGCATTTAATCGCGCCACGCGCGCCGGGGGGTTCACTTGGGGCGACACGGTGGTGATCCAGGGCTCCGGCCCGATCGGCATCCTCGCAGTGGCGGCCGCGCAGGAGATGGGCGCTGGTCGTGTGATCTGCGTCGGCGCGCCGGAGACGCCGCGGCTTAAGCTGGCACGCAAATTCGGCGCCGAGACGACCGTCGACATCGAAGAGGTCAAGACGCCGGAAGCGCGCATCAAGAAAGTGCGCGATATCGTTGGGGGGTTCGGCGCGGATCTGGTGATGGACTGCTCGGGACATCCGAGTGCAGGGCCGGAAGGGATCGAAATGCTGCGCGACGGCGGCACCTATGTCGAGATGGGGCAGTTCACCGATGCGGGCTCGATCGATACGTCATGGCACCGCATCTGCACCAAGGATCTCAACGTTCTCGGCTCGTGGGGCTTCACCGGCAATGATCTGCCGCTCGGAGTCCAGATGCTCTATCGCACGCGCGACAAGTATCCCTGGCTCGAAATGCAGACGCTGTATCCCTTCACTGAGCAGGGCATCGGCCAGGCGGTGGCGGACGCGATGGCGATGAAGACGGTGAAGTCCACGATCATGCCGTGGCCGGAATTGACCGACTAGTTTGGATGTGACGAACCGAGCTATTTTCCGGTCAGTCCCTCGTAAACCATGAACCCCCGTGCGATCGCAAGTTTGCGCAACGCGCGCGGGACAAGCCTTTGCGGTTGATCGCCGATGTAACGGTATGAACTAACGTTCAAGTCCCGCAGCACGGTATATTCGTTCTTGAATGGCGCCAGCAACCCGGTCAGGCTCACAGGTGAATGGGCCCGCGTATTGAATGGCAACAGCAACAATTCCAGATGCGCGATCGAACCGTCGTTGCAAGTTGCGCTAATGCCGGCGACGGCAGGCGTCATCTCCTCGGCTACCACCGCGATGATCTCCTCGATCTCGCGACGCGCCTCTGCCGCGAACAGCGAGGAGAAGCTCTGATCCTTCAGGTCGCAGCCGAGCAGCGCGCAAACCCGGGTACCGGCGACCCGAAACGGGTAACCGGCGGCTGCATCGTAAGAAAGCACGAACACGTCACCGAGCAGTTCACGTACAGCGTCTGGCTCGATATCGCTGCGCTCCGGCGCCGGCGCTCCGGCGCGCTTCTTGTCCCAATATGCGAAAAACTCGCGGCTTGACGGATGTTTCATGACTTAACCCTGCTGCGCGTACTCCCTGGCGGTACAAGTCTGTCCCGCTATTGCGCACGCGTGCTCCCTTTCTGTTGTGCAAGAGAGGCTTTGCAGCGTCCATGCCGCGGGCGCGGTTTCCCGCGCCTTGACGGCGCCTTTGCGCCATTAAGGTTAAATTAACCATAGCTCCCACGATTTCAGTGGTTTCCCAGACACGGTTTCCCAATTTCGTTCCATAGCCGTTCACGTAGGCCTTTTCTGAAGCGGCCCGGCTGCCCCGCAAAAGCGCGCAAAGCATCTCAACTGAGCCGGGCGGAGGGAGCAGTGTCCTAAGGCGGACATCAGAACTAAACTCGCTCGCTCAACAGGATGAGGGCCTCGGCTCTGGGGGCGGTGAGGGAAGGAAGACGATAGCTAGCGGACGCTTGTACAACTCGTAAGCAAGTTTTTCGAGTTGCGCGTAAGATGGCCCGCCTGCGCCAGCTTCCCACGCGCTTATTTCCTCCACAGTTTTGCTTGAGCCTTTTTGCGACCTCCTCAAGAGAGAGATGAGCTGACTCACGCACCCATTGCGAGGGCGGGTTGAATGCCGGCTAAGGGCACGGCTTTTGCCATCGATTTTGTTGTCCTCTCATCCGAAGACTGACCCTAACGTGCAGCGATAATCCAGCCGAGCAGCAAACTGTTTTGAGCGCACAATGGGGCACATGCGTCCGCTTCAAGGGAGCGATCAGAACGCTTTGGTGTGTTTCGTCCGTTGGGTAGCCCACTAGCGCTTCGATTTTGATTAGTGGATCACAGATCACCGTTCCTCATCTGGATGCACTCAAACGTAAGGCGTAAGCTCGCGCTGCTCGGTGAGTGATCAGGCTCGACACCTGCGCTTAACGGGCTTAGAGTTTTGAGGTCCGTTGACAGCGCGATGATGCACACGAAGTCGCTTCATCTGAAGGAACGGGAGGTTTCCATGCCGATCTATATCTCGCGTGGATGTTACACTGCTGATGCCGTGCGCGGCATGATGGCTAAGCCGGAAGATCGGGAGCCATCGATTGCTAAAGTGTTCAAACAATTAGGCGGCAGGTTGCTTTCCTATTACGTTACGCTCGGCGAATACGACTGGCTGATCGTCGCAGAGTTTCCGAATGAAAAGGTTGCGTCCTCGGGCATTCTTGTCGCAATGGCGGGTGGCAGTGTCACCAACGTGCAGACCACCGTGGCTATGACCTCGAAAGAAGCGATGGAAGCTTTTAGCGGGGCGGCGGAGGTAGCAAAATCCTTCAAAAGCGCCGGTAAGTGATTGAACCTCGGGCCGAAGGCCCCAACGTTTGACGCTAACGTGATCGCATTTATACCGATGCGAAATCTGCCTACGTCGAAATGGTCATGCGGAAGGCAATCAAGTAGGATCTCCCTTGGCGCGTTCGTTGCCACGTAGCGACCCCGGCGCGCCGAGCTTTAGCTGTCAGTCCAATCGCAGCGAATTCCTGTCGGGCCGAACGGGCCCGAATCCGTTTTTTCCTGTTGCCTAGACCAGATGCGTGGGATCAAATTCGTTCGCCGGAGTTACTCAAGGGAGAAGGACATGTTCAGGAAGGTCATGTTGGCTGCGCTCGTCGTGGCATTCGCGGGTGGATCGGCCCTGGCTCAAGATGCCTGCGAGAGCAAAGCCATGGGCAAGGATGGCAAACCGCTTGCGGGTGCTGCCAAGACGTCATTCATGAAGAAGTGCATGGCGGATCAATGCGCCACTAAGGCCGTAAGTTCGGACGGCAAGCCGCTATCTGGAGCCGCCAAGACGAGCTTTATGAAAAAGTGCGAAAAGGGCGCGTAGCCGGTCCGCGAAAAGTGGTCGCGTGCTTCACCAAACTCAAATACAAAGCCCGCATCACCGCGGGCTTTGTATAGTCATAGAAGAATAGTGCTCTCGTATTCGGGAGCTGCGAGCGCAGGGCATCAGGTATCGGCCCGTAGCCCCTCGACAATGCCGGCTACGTTTTACATTGTTGAATGCTTCCGTTTCCGTTTCATACTCTTGCTCATTCTCTTGCTCTTGCCCATATGCATGCTCTTGCTTGAGCCGGCTTGAGCCTGTGATGCAGCAGGACCGCCACCGCCTCCGGAACCGGCTCCCGCGCCGCCGGCACCCGCGCCACCAGCGCCGGCGCCGCCAGCCGAGCCACCGCCTGCGCCCTGCGCCAAGGCTAACCCTGACCCAAGCGCGAAAAATGCCGCCAAGGCAATCGTTGTGATTTTCATATGTGTTTCCTCTCGAATTAAGGCCGAGAGCAACTCAGGGAAAAAACGTTAGTTCCCTCGACTGTGATATTCGTTCCTTCAGTGCGATAGAAACCTCAAGCCACCTCTCGAAGCTGGCCCGTGGCAAAGCTGAACGCTTCGAGCCCTTTTTCATAGTTTCGCGCCATCAGCTCGCAATTTTCCGCCCACAGCTTCAGCACGGAGGCTTGATATTCCAGCACGGTCTTCGTCGCGTTTAATCCCATTATCGGCGCGGTCGCGATGCTGCGTGGATCGAAGCTGCTTTTATCGCCCATGTCTTTCCTCCCTTTGCTCCTGTTCGCCGGCCAGCCGCATGGCAAACGCCAGCGGGTCCGGAGAAATTTCGGAAGCGCGAAGCTAAAATTTGAAGCTCGTGAGCAAGCGCAGGGGCGGCGGGTCACCGGGGCGGCTATTGCAAAAAGAAGCTACCCGAGCTCTCGGAATAACGCCTCCAACGAGGCATCCATAAGCTCGCGTTCGGCTCGTTCTTCGCGTTCGACGGCTTCAATAGCCCGGTTCGCCAGCATGAGCGTCCTTTGCTCGCCTCGGCTGAACAGTTCTGTAATGTGCTTCATCGTCCGTTGATGCGCCTCAGCGGGAGCATACCCCTTCGCGACGAAGTAATGCACCGCTATCGCTGCGGCGTCGTAGATGGGGATGGTCGCGTCAAAACAATTCATGGCCATCCACGTGAACGTCCAGCTACTCTTCTCGTTCCCCGCCCATGTTGTCTGAGTTGCGCAGCTTTGGAGGGCGGAGTTCGCCGTCCGTTCCTCGCGAAGTTGCCAGGCGGTCTTCAAAAATGACGGGGGATCTCTACTCCGCAGCCTCTCGCAAATCGGCAGGCGGTTCCGAGTGCGTGTTTATTTGCCGCGGGCGACCCATCAGAACCGGTTGAAATAACACGGCGGCCGCCATCGTGCATATCAGCGCGAGCGCCATCAGCTTGCCCATGCTCGACATGCCGGGATAGCTCGAGGACCACATGCTTCCGAAGGCGATCGCATTGGTCATAGCGCTGAAGACCACGGCTCGGGTCAGCGTGGACTGGAGCAGGCCGATTTTTCCGGCGCGCCATGCCATGATGTAATAGATTTTGAATGCCACACCGACACCCAGCAGCAGCGGAAGCGCAATGATGTTCGCGAAATTGAGCGCGAGATCGTCGATCACGCAAATCTCTAAGGTGACGGCGCCGGCAAGCAGAAGAGGGACCAATGTCAGGAGTACGTCCGTCACCCGCCGCAGCGCGATGAACAGGAGAATGGCAATCGCCACCATGGCCAGAATGCCTGCCTCGACGAAAGCTCTGGTGACGGTCCTGCCGGATTCGTAGAAGCTGACGGCGCTTCCAGCCGCTGACGGTTCGGCGCGAAGAATGGCGGTGGCAAATCTGGTCAGCACGTCGATGTTATTCGGATCGCCTTTTGGAATTGCCTGCACGCGCGCTCTCCCGTCGGGCAATGCCCAGTCGCGAATAAGGTTGGGTGGCAGCGTTTTGGTCGTCACCAGTTCGGGCGTGAGGCTTTTTCGAAGCCGATCGAGATCGTAGACCAGTGGTGGCACAAGCGCGGCCTCCGCTTTGGCCCTTACGCCAGCGTCGGCGCCGGCAAGACGCTTGAGCAGATCGGCGACGTGTCGCGCCGCGTCAGCTTCAGCCCCGTTTGCACGGGCAACGGCCCTGGAGAGGGCTTCCGACGCACTCTGGATTGCTGCGACATTCTCCTGATCGGTGGGTGCCGGTTGCTGTCTCGGGGGATTGAGGGCTGAACCGAGCGGACGCGATGCGGCTTTCAGAGCTGCTATCTTCTGCTCCTGGTCGGAGGGGATGAAACTGGAGAGCGTCAACGTCCGCGAGACCTCTGGCAAGGCCGACAGACGCTTGGCGATGATGTCGGCCTGTTCAAGCGACGGCGCCAGGACCTCGGCATCGTTGCCGCTGGTTTGCGGATCGCTCTGCAGTTGACGGTAGGTCACAACGGAGGGGGAGTCCGGACTTTGCAAATCCACCGGATTGAAATCGAAACGCAAATGCAACAACAACGGCGTACCGGCCAGCACGACCAGAATGGTGCCAGCTACAACCGCGATGCGGTGGCGCTGAAGAAAATCATCAAGAGGGGCAAGGCTCCGGAAGCCGATCGGAGCCGCTTCGCCGGCAGGATTGAGTACCGCCAGCATCGCCGGGACCAGCGTGATGCTGCACAAGAATGCGATCAGCATGCCGCAACCGGCGATCAATCCCAATTCCGAAAGCCCGCGGTAGCTGGTCGGCAAAAAGGAAAAAAAGCCGACCGCGGTGGCGACAGCCGCCAGCGCGAGAGGATCGCCGGCCTTGCGCGCCGCCGATCGCAGAGCCTCACGCAAATTGTCGCGGTCGTGCCGCTCGCTGCGGTATCGCACGCTGAATTGAATGCCGAAGTCGACTCCAAGGCCGACAAACAACACAAAAAACGCGATCG
>JAICIT010000066.1 GCA_025960445.1 Bradyrhizobium sp.
GAGCTGCTTGTGCTAACCTTTTTCGTGGCCCTGTTTTGCGCCGCCTTAATTGCGAATGTAACTGACGGCCCGATCTCCGGCGTCCGAGGCGCCTGGGTCACCCAAGCCATGCGGTAGACGTGAACCGGGCCAGTCCCGTTTGCGGGTAGCTTCACAGAAAAAGCCCCGCCGCATAGCGAGGCTTTTTCGTGTCAATTGAACCGCCGACTCGGGCAGGGAGGGCACCCGAACGGCAAAATCGCCTCAGCGATCCAATCGAATATCCTGGTACTTACGTCTTGTCCCGAGCCACGAACTTGTGGAAGCGGCTGATTTTTCCGTCCTTGGTTTTGTCCTGATACAAGAACTGCAAGTGAGACTCGTCGAATTTTTCGAAGAATTCGTCCCAGCTGATTTCTACCAGGGCCTCTTCCTTCGGGCCGAAATCAATCCGAAGGAGGCCTGCATGGCCGCCTCGTTCGGTTCTCTTCACAGTAGCTGGCACGCCATTGCGCTCGCTCACCCATTTTTTGATCTTGGCATGGTCCGTCGTGGTGTGGCTTTCGCTCATGGTGACAACCTGCTGAAGCTCTTGGTGATTACAACGATGCATCATGGCGGCAGGTTCGTGCGGCGCGAATAAGTTACTGGAGCCTAACGTGTGTTAAACCGCGGCGCGCCTCAGAGCGTTTTGCTAGCCGAAACTTCACGAGCAGGTGGTTAGAGTTTAGCGATTGAATGCTTCGGCAACAAAAGTCGGCCGATACGCAAGGTAATTCGATAGATGTAGAGAAGCATTCAGGTCGGCTCGGTCGTCTCGGCCTTCGGCGGGAACGACTACCAACACTTCAGGACATCCCGGTTTTCCCAGTCATGCGCTCCGGGGATCGCAACAGCAGCGCCGGAACGTTTGGAATGTCGCAGCTGGCGAAGACGAGAAAGCGACGAGAAAGCGATCAACAAAAAGAGCCGCGTATGGGCGGCTCAAGTTGTGGCTTTGGAATGATGTCCCCAGCGCATGTGTACCGCCGTTACCTTGTTTGCGGCCATACGTTGACAATCATAACTGATTCGCCGTGTCCCGGACGCCACAGGCTTGGGCATTCGTCGCCGAGACTATCGGGTATCAATGTCTCCCCGATCGGACCGTTGATATTGAGCCGCAGCATCTTGCCTGGTCGGAAGCGGCCTCCGAAATAGCTTCAGTTCCTCGATGATTTCTTCCATGACGCCGGTCCAGTCGCCCGCTGTCTTCTGGTGGAACAACCTCATCGTCGGATACCAAATCGTATCCCGACCTGTTTGCGGCCATCGCCAATCGCAGTCGCGGTGAAGCATTGTCCAAACAGGAGCACCAAGCGCTCCGGCCAGATGCGCAACCATCGTATCCACGGTGATAACCAGATCGAGCTGCATAATCCTGGCAGCAAGCATTTCGATATCGGGGACCGCAACATCATCGGCGGGGATCGTTGCGGCCAAGGCGCGGGCGGGGCCTTGCTGAAGCGAAAGCAGCCGCACATCCGACTGCTCGCGCAAGCGGGCGAATAGACGGGCTGGAACGGAACGGCTTCGATTCCAGTTGCCCGCTTCCCAGACGATTCCGATCGATAGCTTGGAGCTTGACCAGTTTTTGCGCGCGACGCGCGGAAGATAGGGAACTCTGTTGGTTATAAGCTGCGATGTTACCCTCAACGCGTGGGCAAGCTCCATCACCTCGATATCGACGTCAAAGCTGGCATCTGGCGTCCCCTCGTGCAGCGGCAACACCCGATCGACTCCGTTGACCTGACGCACCAGCGACAACAGTTCAGGCTGGCTCCAGACAATGATTTCGCGTGCAATCTCCCGGAGAGGTTTGGCGAAACGGATGAACTGTATTGTATCGCCTAGCCCGTGGTAGCAGCGAACAAGCACCGATCTGTTCTTTAGATCTTCGCCTCGCCAAATCCGCTGCAGATGCCGCTCTCCGGCGTGCTTGGCCACGCCTGAAAAGCGATGCTCAGCCAAGCTTGCGTCGCTGAGCCTCCATGCGCTCTGGAAATCATTGCGCCGCAGCGCCTCGGCCCATTTGTAGTGAAGGTTCAACCCATGTCTCGCAGTGCGATGCTCTCACTAGCGGCGGGAGGATTCGGTGTGGCGCAGTGATTTGGCTGTATCAAGATGCTTCTGCAACAAGTCAAGCTCGCCCTTGGCGTACTGGCCACCGGCGTCGGACTGCTTTGTCTCCTTCTTGTACTCGGCGATATCTTTTTGGTGATCCGCAATCATGTGCTTTGCGAATTCACGGTCGAAGCGCGCGCCCGTCATCTTCGACATCTTCTCATATTCCGCTTTCTGCTTGGCGTTGGGGCCATCCGGCGGAGTAACGCCAACGGATTTTGCGGCGTCTATCGCCTTTTGATTTGCGGCCGAATGGTCATCCGACAACATTTGCCCGAATTTCTTCACGTCGGGGTTTTGCCCGTTCTGCTGCGCCAGCTTGCCCATCTGTACTTCGGCATAGTTGCCTTCGATTGCCTTCTTGAGGAAAGTCTGACTTGGCTTGCCCGCTGCAAACACCGGAGAAGCCGTAAATACTGCGATGATCGCGAGCGAGGTGAACTTCATAGCGGATTCCTTTTCGAAGGATTCAGTTGATTTCATAACCACGTCTAACCTGATCCTGTGCGCGGGGTTCCAGCTTTGACGAACAAGTTACGGATCACTTCAGGAGCTGTTCGCGGTTAGGAAAACTCCATGCAATGGAAGCGCTAGCACCATCTTCTTCTTGTTCTTCTTCAAGGTAGAAGATGCAGCGAGTTCGCGCTGCATCGCCGGCCAGCAGCGCTTTTCCACTATCATAGGTTAAATAAAATTCGTTTTTTCCGCCGTTACGGTTCGACGTTGCGGCTTCCCCGCGCATATGCCGGAACGAACCCGATCATCATACGTTCGCCGGAATGTACTTACGTTTCGACTCTCGTTTTCAAAAGCAGAGACAACATGCATGCTCCAAGTCCCCCGGCCCACAAGGTTCGCCTTGGAATCATCGGGATCGGAAACTGCGCCAGCTCTCTCGTTCAGGGACTGAGCTACTATCGAGAGGCGAAATCAAATGAGCCGGTCCCCGGGCTCATGAACGTTAATCTCGGTGGTTATCACGTCAAAGATATCGAGATTTCTGCGGCGTTCGATGTGAACGCGAGAAAAGTCGGTAAGGATGTCGCCGACGCAGTCTGGGCCAGCCCGAACAATACTCACCGCTTTGCCGATGTTCCTCGAACCGGGGTCACGGTCTTGCGCGGACGGACGCTGGATGGAATTGGAGAATACCTCCGCGAGGACATCGAAATTTCAGATGAAACAGAAGCGGATGTCACGGCTGCATTGACCGAATCGCGTACCGACGTGCTTGTGTCGTATCTGCCGGTGGGTTCGCAAAAGGCCACGGAATGGTATGCGGAACGCGCGCTGGAAGCGGGCTGCGGGTTCGTCAATTGCATTCCCGTCTTTATCGCTTCGGACCGCAAGTGGCGAGCGCGCTTCGAAGAGGCAGGCGTGCCCATCTTGGGTGACGATATCAAGAGTCAGGTAGGCGCGACGATCGTGCATCGGGTGCTCGCCAACCTGTTTCGAAGCAGGGGGGTTCGGCTCGATCGCACCTACCAGCTAAATTTCGGCGGAAACGCCGACTTCAAGAACATGCTCGAACGCGAGCGGCTGAAATCGAAGAAGATATCGAAAACCCAGGCGGTGACGAGTCAGTTTGACGTGCCGCTAGAGGCCGGCAACATCCATGTCGGTCCAAGCGATCATGTGCCTTGGCTGACAGATCGCAAGATGGCTTACATCCGGCTTGAAGGTACCGCCTTCGGTGGGGTTCCTCTTAGCGCCGAACTGAAGCTGGACGTCTGGGACTCTCCGAACTCCGCGGGGGTAGTTATCGATGCGGTTCGTTGCGCGAAGCTCGCAATGGACCGCGGCGTCGGAGGCGCGTTGATTGGGCCTTCCAGCTATTTCATGAAGTCTCCACCCCAACAGTTTGCTGATGATGAAGCCCGCGAGCGGACCCACCGCTTCATCGCTGGTGATGGGTAAGGGCAGCCGCGTGGCTACGCATATCCACCTTGTACGTCATGGTCATCATTCGCTGCTGAGCGGCATGCTCTGCGGCCGAATGCCCGGGGTTCAGCTTGATGAACTCGGTTGTCGGCAAATGGCGGCCGTTGCGGAAGTGATAAGCCAAATTGGCCCTATAGCATTGCAATCCAGCCCGCAACGCAGGGCGCTTCAATCTGCCGGTATTGTCGCTGCAAGATGCGGCCTTGCGGTCGAGGTCGTGTCTGCATTCGATGAAATCGATATGGGGGCGTGGACCGGCGTCGAGTTTTCGCGCCTTGCGCTTGATAAGGACTGGCAGCGCTGGAACGAAAAGCGCGGCAGTTCGCAGCCCCCGGGCGGCGAGAGCATGATCGCGCTGCAGACGAGGGTAGTCGCGCATATCGAACAGCTCAGGGCGCTCGGAGGACCGATTGTCGTCGTGAGCCACGCGGAGCCGATCCGTGCAGCGGTGCTGCATTATCTGCAATGGTCCCTGGATGATTTTCATTCGGTGGCAATCGATCCCGCAAGCGTCAGTACGATTTCACTCGAGGGTTCGCGCGGACGCGTGGCGCGACTGAACGGAGAGGTGTCGGCGTGAAGTTTGTAATCTTCGGTCTGACGATCAGCTCTTCATGGGGCAACGGGCATGCCACGCTCTGGCGCGGGCTGAGCAAAGCATTGATCCAGCGTGGACACGAGATCATCTTCTATGAACGCGACGTTCCCTATTACGCCGAAATGCGGGATCTCAATGAAATTCCTGGCGGGCGGCTGGAATTATATCAGGATTGGCCAAGCATCCGGCGGCAAGCCAGTGCCGACGTCACCGACGCAGATGTCGCGATCATCACCTCTTATTGTCCTGACAGTCTCGCTGCCGGCGATGTCGTGCTTGCGAACTGCAGGGGGCTGCGTGTCTTTTACGATCTGGATACGCCGGTCACGCTGGCCCGTCTCGAAGCTGGCGAATCCGTGCCGTATATCGCGGCGTCAGGTCTCAGCGGCTTTGATCTGGTACTGAGCTTCAGCGGCGGCCGCGCGCTCGATGAATTCCATACGAGATTGGGCGCCCGGTGTGTTGCGCCGCTCTATGGTCATGTCGATCCGGATCTGCATCGTCCTGCCCGACCGCTCGCACATTACCGAGCCGATCTTTCCTATTTGGGGACCTACTCTGAAGACCGGCAGGAAGCGCTTGAGGCATTGCTATTGGCGCCGGCCCAAAACCAGCCGGATCGGAAGTTCCTGATTGGCGGCGCTCAATACCCTCAGCATTTCCCGTGGTCTTCAAACATCTATTTCGTTCGTCATCTTCCGCCGGCCGAACACGCGGCCTTCTTTTGTTCATCACGTCTCACACTCAACGTCACTCGCCGTGCAATGGTGGAGAGCGGCTGGTGTCCTTCGGGCCGCTTGTTCGAGGCTGCCGCTTGCGGCGCGCCAATCGTAAGCGATGCCTGGGAAGGACTGGATGCATTCTTTCAGCCTGATGAGGAGATCATTCTGGCCGAGCGATCGGCTGATGTAATGGCTGCCCTTGAGCTTGGCGATCAGGAATTGCAGGCGATGGCCCGCCGCGCGCGCGAGCGGACTCTCGAGGAACATAGCTCCAGGCGGCGTGCCGATGAATTGATTGACCTGCTGGAAAGTGCCTCGCATCGGCAGCCCGGCCTTCTCGCCTCAGTGGGGGTGTAGCATGTGGGGCATCATCCCGGCGGCCGGACGCGGAAGCCGCATTCAGCCACTGGCATTTTCAAAGGAACTCCTGCCCGTCGGAAGCAGGAGCGACGATGGAGTCGAGCGTCCGTGTGCGGTCTCGGAGTATCTGTTGGAGCGGCTCATCCTGGGCGGCGCCGACAAAATCTGCTTCGTGATTTCACCGGGCAAATCCGACATTCTCGGATATTTCGGCGACAGCTACGGTGGTGCGCCGATCGCTTATGTGGTTCAGCCGAATGCCGAAGGCCTTTGCGATGCGATCTTCCGAGCCAGCTGCGTGGTCGGCGATGCTGAACCGGCGATGGTCGGACTTCCTGACACGATCTGGTTTCCTGAAGATGCACTTGCCGTACTGCCGGATTGCGAACTGTCCTTTCTGCTGTTCCCGGTCGAGCATCCGGAATTTTTCGATGCCGTGGTGATGGAGGGAGACCGGGTAACGGAGATTCAGGTCAAGCAAAAATCAGCCGCCTCGCAATGGATATGGGGCGCTTTCAGGATGTCGGGATCAGGTTTCAGGGATCTAAGGACGCTATGGGAAGCCCGAGGCCGAAGCGACGAATATTTCGGAACGCTCGTCAACAGCTATCTCGGCGGAGGCGGCACCGCGTTCGGAGCGAAAGCCGGCGAAGCTTACGTCGACCTGGGTACGCTCCACGGCTATCGCACCGCAATGACCCTGCTGTTGAGCCGGAAAGAGTGTGGAGTATCCCGTAGCATGCCCAGAGGCGCACCGAGATCGGCGCTGCTCGAAGCAGCCGCTCTTCACGGAGGGCGCACATGAACGCTTTGTCGACAGAAGAGATTCGCCAACGCATCGATGCGCTTGGGCCGTGGTTTCACAATCTCGACTTGCACGGGGTTCCAACGGCGCCATCACATTTCCTCGGCGATTACCCGCAGGTGAAATGGCGGCGCTTCTCGGATGTGGTTCCGAAATCCCTGAAAGGAAAGAAGGTCCTCGACATCGGCTGTAACGCCGGATTCTATGCAATGGAGATGAAGCGCCGCGGCGCCGATCGGGTGCTTGGGCTGGACAGCCGCGACGAATACCTGGCGCAAGCGCGCTTCGCCGCCGAGGTCAACGATCTTGACATCGAATTTCGCAATCTCTCGGTTTACGAACTGGGTTCGCTTCGCGAGAGCTTCGATCTCGTGATCTTCATGGGCGTTCTCTACCATTTGAGGCATCCGCTGTTGGCGCTGGACCTGATTTACGAACATGTCGCGCGCGATTTGATGCTGTTTCAATCCATGCAGCGCGGCAGCGATCGAGCGGGTAAGTTCGACCAGGATTATAATTTCTGGAGCACTGACCAGTTCGACAGCGATGAATTCCCAAAGATGCACTTCATCGAGCACCGCTATGCCGATGACCCAACCAATTGGTGGATTCCAAATCGAAGCTGTACCGAAGCCATGTTACGGAGCGCGGGCTTCGCGATCGCAGCGCACCCGGAATCCGAAGTCTATTTGTGTCGGCGCTGCAAGCGGCCACATCCCGACGAAGCCTACGTGGTCCGCAGGGGCGAAGGATGATCGAAGCTGCGAAAATCTGGAATGAGCCCAACAATAAGTCGCACTGGGATCTCGAGCTTGATCCCGGTTGGACGCGATTCGCAGAAATGGCGGTGCTCGCCGCCAAAGCCATTCGTTCGGTTCATCCGACGTTGCCGCGGGTTCTCGGCGGCATTTCACCAATTGATCCCGGTTTCATGAGCCGCATGAAATCCGCCGGCGTGCTCGACCATGTCGAGGCGGTAGCTGTTCACGGCTTTCCGCTCGACTGGAATCTATGGCAGATCGATGAATGGCCGAACAAGGTGGCGGAGATCGAATCGATGGTCTCCGTTCCGGTCTGGGTCACCGAAATTGGCGTGTCCTCATTCGGAGCCGAGGAGGTTCAGGCGTGGGGGATCAAACGATCCGCGCAGCTCCTGAAGAATCGCTCGCCACGGATTCATTGGTACAGCCTCTACGATTTACCCACAGCATGGGAAGCGACCACCCGCCACAAGGAGGCGGAGGGCTCCTCCTATTACCGGCATTTTCATATGGGCCTGCTTCGCGAAGACGGCACGCCCAAGCTCGGACTGGCGGCGTTCGCCGAGGAAGTGGAGTGCCTCGGGTTGTGCCAATGGTTCCATTTTGAAGACCACAGGCTGGATGACGCGGTCGCCTGGTTGCGACGGCTCGGCGTGCGCCACCTTCGCACCGGCTTGTCATGGGCGGACAGTTATCGCCCTGGCGCGCTGGCCTGGTTCGACCGTCAAATGGAGGCGCTCGATGAATTCGACCTGACATTGACGTTCTGCTTCACGCCTGAACATCGCGGCCTTGCTCCCCATCACACCAGCGCTCCACTGGTCCCGGAAGAGTTCGCTGAGTTCTGCGCGCGCATGATCGAACGTTATTGCCCCAGCCGGGCAGTGGCGAGCCGCGGCAACAAACCGGAGGCAGAATGCGCGCCATTATATTAGTCATGGATTCGGTCGGGATCGGATCGGCTCCGGACGCATCCGCCTACGGTGACCTCGGCGCAGATACGGTCGGGCATATCGCAGAGGCATGCGCAGGCGGCGCTGCCGATGGTGCCGTGCGAGAAGGTCCGTTGAATGTTCCCAACTTGATCAGCCTCGGGCTGTCTGAGGCTTGCCAACTCGCGACTGGGCACGTGCCACCTTTTATGCATCTGCGGAGGCGAGAGGGCCGTTGTGGTTGCGCGGCCGAGATTTCCAAAGGAAAGGATACGCCGTCGGGACATTGGGAACTTGCCGGTGTCCCCGTCACATTCGACTGGGGCTACTTTCCCCGCACCATTCCCTGTTTTCCGGACGAAATCGTTTCGCGATTGTGCAAGCGCGCGGGACTTCCGGGCATTCTCGGCAACTGCCATGCTTCAGGTACCGAAATCATCGCCCTGTACGGTGACGAGCACATTCGATCCGGAAAGCCGATTTGCTACACCTCGGCGGATAGCGTGTTCCAGATTGCGGCTCACGAGCAGGAATTTGGCTTGGAGCGGCTTTATCGAACGTGCGAAGTCGCGCGCGAACTTGTGGACCCGCTGAATATCGGCCGCGTCATTGCCAGGCCGTTCA
>JAICIT010000067.1 GCA_025960445.1 Bradyrhizobium sp.
CGGCGCGTCGCGCCGGTCGAGCTGTACGATCTCGCGCGCAAGTCGCTGCACTTTGTCGGGTATCAGGGACTTTCCATGATTGCGGTGTCCGGACTGGACATGGCGGCGTGGGATGCGCTGGCAAAGGCGGCAGGCGTGCCGCTTTGCGTCCTGCTGGGCGGATCGGTCGGGCCGGTGAAGGCCTACAACAGCAACGGATTATGGCTGCAGCCGCCGAAAAGTCTCGCGGAGGAGGCGATCGCGTTGCGCGACGAGGGAGGCTTCACCGGGCTGAAATTGCGGCTCGGCCGCGAACGTCCGCGCGATGATCTGGCCGCGATTAGGGCCGTTAGGTCGGCTGTCGGCGACGACATCGAGCTGATGGCGGATTTCAACCAGGGTCTGCACATCGGCGAAGCCCTGCAGCGCTGCCACATGATCGATGACCAGGGTCTCGCATGGATCGAGGAGCCGATCGTGTATGACAATCTCGATGGCTACGCTCAGTTGAGCGCCGAACTAAACACTCCGATTCAAATCGGTGAGAATTTCTATGGCCCGCGCGATTTGCACACCGCGCTGCAGAGAAAAGCGTGCGACCTCGTGATGCCGGATTTCATGCGGATTGGCGGCGTGACCGGATGGCTAAGGGCATCGGCTTTGGCGGGCGCGGCAGGCGTGCCGATGTCTACGCATCTCTATCCGGAGGTCGCGGCCCACGTCATGCGCGTCACCGAGACGGCGCATTGGCTGGAGTGGCAGGATTGGGCTGATCCCATTTTGCAAAAGCCGTATCCAATTCGTGACGGATTGCTTCACATTCCGGATGTGGCTGGCGTTGGCATCGAATGGAATGAGGAAGCGGTCAAGGCCAGCTTGGCCGACCTTTAGACTCATCTGTTCGCGTTCGCCGCGGTTCCACTTTGTGGCTTTCCGGCGGCGGGTGAGGATTTCCACGACGCTTTTCGATGGGACATGCTGTCGTTCTTGCCATTCATACGCCCTTCACTCACAATTCGGCGAAAGCAACACTCGGGGGATTCGCAATGTCTGCACGCTCCAGGAATGTCCAGCTCGGCCTAATGTTGAGCGCGGTGCTCGCGGTATTGGTGTGGCCCGCGTCCGGGCAGGCCTACACGCAAGAGCAGGAGCAGGCGTGCAGCGGCGACGCGTTTCGGATTTGTGGTTCAGAAATTCCAGACATCGACCGTGTCACGGTCTGCATGGTCAGGAACAGGTCGCAGCTCAGCCCGGCGTGCCGCGCTTTCGTTAAAGCCGACCCCGAGCTCACCCCCGTCGCCGGAAGGCCGACGAACATCAGGCCGGACGGGAAAAAGCGGAAGTCCCGAAGGGACGATGATTGATCGGGACTCCCGCAATCCTGCTATTCAATTCGATTTTCGCGCTTTTCACCTCTGCGGTGCGCCGGAGTGTGACTCAAAAGCCCGCCGCAATGATTAAATCGGGGCTTTGCCACATTTGGTTGTAAATTTTTCTTTAACGAATCAGCGCGCTGATTCATTTTCGGCTTCTAGGTCAATCTGGAGGCCACGGTATGAACGTTATTGTTTTCGCATCGCGTAAAGGCGGATCGGGGAAGAGCACCCTTGCCGCTCATCTCGCGGCGCATGTCCATAAAACGACCAAGCCGTGTCTGCTGGTCGACGGGGATCCGCAGGGGTCGCTGACCCTCTGGCACAAGCTGCGCGGCACCAACGAACCCTCAATCAAGACCGCGGTGAATTCCGTCGGCGGCATTGTCGCCGCCGCCAAGCGTGACGGGTTCGAATGGGTATTCATCGACACCCCGCCGAATCTGTCCGCCGTCGTTGAAGATTCGATCAGGAACGCCACCATGGTCATCATTCCGGCCCGGCCTGGCGTGTTCGACGTCAATGCGGTGCAGGAAACGATTCAGACCTGCCGCGCCGCCCGCAAGCCCTACGCCGTCGTGCTTAACGGCGCGCCGGCACGCCGTGACGAAGCCGAAAGCCCGATCGTGACTATCGCCCGTGAATCGCTGGCCAAGTTCCGCGCGCCGGTGTGGGGCGGCCAGATCACCAACCGCGCCGATTTGCTGATGGCGCTGAGCCATGGCGAAGGCGCGCGCGAGTATTATGCGGAAGGCCGGGCGGCGGCGGAAATCGGCCGGCTGTGGGCTGCGATCGAGCGGTCGGTCAGGGCAATCCGCGGATCGGTCTCGGCGACCGGCGCGATGCACAAGCAGGCGGCATAAGGGGCCGGTGCGCGCAAGTCCAAGAAGAGCGCGCGCTGGGTTTGCACGCTTCTCTGCTCAGATAACATCATCCCCGCGTAACGGTCTAAGCCGTTACGCGGGGATGATGTTGTAATGCGCCGGACCGGTGTTAACCGACCATCAGCATGTAGAACACGATCACCGGGGACAAGCCCAGGATCACCGTCCAAATACCGACCGCCCACAGAATGTCTTCGGTGGTGAAGCCCCGTTCGTCCGACAATGCAGGATTCTGATTGTCCACCGCGCGCCCCCGCGTTCTCTTGTTTGCCTGAACACGGATAGGGCTCGAATTTTAAAAAGCCGGTCGCGATTTCTCTCGCATTTGAAGACAGGTGCAAGCAGGACTTAACCAAGCCGCGCCTAGCGTTGTTCTCAGCTTCGCATCAGCAGCCCGAAGACGAGGACGGGCGCGAAGCCCAACAGCAACGCCCACAGGCCAAACGACGAGACAATAAGCAGGTCCTGAATTCGCTCGGGGCGGCGGGCAACCGGCGTAATGGCGCTGCTAATGGCTTGGCTGATCATTTTTGCCCCTCGTTCTGGATGTTGGGGCGTTCAATACGTCTCAAGTTTTAAATTTTGCGCGGCCCCGCGCGTTGGATTTGAAAGGCGATGATCACCGCGCCTTAACCAGCCGGCTTGCCTTGAATGCTTAACGATCGGCGCGTCCGATCACGTCCATCAGCTCCGCGATTTTGCGGCGCTGGTCGGCCCTGTCGCCGGAAGTGATGGCGTGCTCGACGCAATGGGCCACATGGTCGCGCAGGATCTCTTCCTCGACCCGACGGAGTGCCGCCTTTGCCGCACCGATCTGCGTCACCACGTCGATGCAGTAGCGGTCGTCCTCCACCATGCCGGCGAGCCCACGGATCTGGCCTTCTATGCGTTTCAGCCTTTTCAGGCAGGATGTCTTGATCTCGGTTCGCATCGGGCTCATATACCCCCTAGGGGTATGCAATTCAAGGACCGGGAAAGCTTCATTGTCGCAGCACAGGGATCACCGACTGAATTCGCCGGCCGCTCACAGCGCCGACGTCAACGTGGCCATCGATCCGGTTTGTGGCATGACGGTCAATCGCGACACCGCAAAGCACCGCTTCTCGTATCACGGTCACGACTACTATTTCTGCGGGGCGCGGTGCCGTGAGCGGTTCGAAGCCGAACCGGAAAAATACCTGCAGCCGAAAAAGCCCGAGCCGGCGGCTCCGGCGGGCACTATCTACACCTGCCCGATGCACCCGGAGGTGAGGCAGGTGGGTCCCGGCGCATGTCCGATCTGCGGGATGGCGCTCGAGCCCGAGCAGGTCTCGCTCGACGATGCGCCTGATCCCGAACTGGCGGATATGACCCGGCGGTTCTGGATCGCGCTGGTGCTGACGCTTCCGGTGTTCGCGATCGAGATGAGCGGGCACCTCGGTCTATGGTACCCGCCGACATGGTCGAACTGGATTTCGTTTGCGCTCGCCACTCCTGTGGTGCTGTGGGCGGGCGCGCCATTCTTTGAGCGCGGCTGGCGCTCGCTGGTGAACCGCAGCCTGAACATGTTCACGCTGATCGCGATGGGCACCGGCGTGGCCTACATCTACAGCGCCGTCGTCACGCTCGCACCGCAGTGGTTTCCGCCGGCGTTCCGCGACATGCACGGCAGCGTCGCGGTGTATTTCGAGTCGGCCGCCGTTATCACCGTGCTGGTGCTGCTCGGGCAGGTGCTGGAATTGCGCGCGCGCCAGCGCACCTCCGGCGCCATTCGCGCGTTGCTCGGGCTTGCTCCGAAAACCGCCAGGCGCATCACCGAGCATGGCGATGAGGATGTCGCCATCGATGCGATCGCGGCGGGCGATCGGTTGAGGGTACGCCCGGGCGAAAAAATCCCGGTCGACGGTGTCGTTGTCGAAGGCCGTTCGGCGGTCGATGAATCCATGGTCACGGGCGAGTCGATGCCGGTCTCCAAAGCCGCGGGCGCGCGCGTGATCGGAGGCACGGTCAACCAGAGCGGGGGACTGGTGCTGCGCGCCGACAAGGTCGGGCGTGACACCATGCTCGCGCGGATCGTCGATATGGTCGCGCGGGCGCAGCGTTCGCGCGCTCCGATCCAGCGCCTGGCCGATCAGGTGGCGGGGTGGTTCGTGCCGGCGGTGATCGCGGCGGCGGTGTTGGCGTTTCTCGCCTGGAGTACATTCGGGCCGGAGCCGCGCTTTACGTTCGGGCTGGTCGCGGCGGTGACGGTGTTGATCATCGCCTGTCCCTGCGCGCTGGGACTGGCCACCCCGATGTCGATCATGGTTGGGATCGGCCGCGGCGCGCAATCCGGCATTCTGATCCGGGACGCGGACGCGCTGCAGCGATTCGAGAGCATCGATACCGTCGTGATCGACAAGACCGGCACGCTGACCGAAGGCAAGCCCAAGGTGATCTCGATCATTCCGCTGGAGGGCGTCGAGCAAAACGAACTGCTGCAACTCGCGGCGAGCGTCGAGCGCGGCAGCGAACATCCGCTGGCACGGGCGATCCTCGATGCCGCCACCGAGCGCGGTTTGCAACTCGGCAATGCCAGCGAATTTGCCTCGCCTAGCGGCAAGGGCGCGATCGGAATCGTCAGCGGCCGCAAGGTCGCGCTCGGCAATGCGATGCTGATGGCGGAGCTGAACGTCAACACCGGGGATCTGGACCGCGCTGCGGAGGGTGCGCGAGAGCAGGGCGCCACCGCGATCTTTGTATCGGTGGATGGCCGCGCTGCCGGGGTGATCGCGATCGCCGATCCGATCAAGCCGTCGGCGCAAGCCGCGCTTGACGCGTTGCGCGCAGATCGTCTCCGTTTGGTGATGCTAACCGGCGACAATCTCACCACCGCGCGTGCTGTCGCCAATAGGCTCGGAATCGACGAGATCGAGGCGGGGATATTGCCCGACCGCAAAAGCGAAGTGGTGCAGCGATTGCGGCAGCAGGGCCGCCGCGTTGCCATGGTCGGCGATGGCATAAATGATGCGCCGGCGCTCGCTGAGGCCGATATCGGAATCGCGATGGGCAGTGGCACCGATGTCGCCATCGAAAGCGCCGGAATTACGCTCCTGACCGGTGACCTCCTGGGGCTTGTGCGAGCGCGGCGCCTTTCGGTCGCGACCATGCGCAACATCCGACAGAACCTGGCCTTCGCGTTCCTGTACAATGCACTCGGCGTACCGATAGCGGCCGGTGTGCTTTATCCGGCGTTCGGCATCCTGCTCTCGCCGATGGTGGGCGCCGCGGCGATGGCGCTCTCGTCGGTCAGCGTGATCGGCAATGCGCTGCGTTTGTCGCGGACCGGACTCTGAATCCCCGAACTGCTCAGTGAAAAACGGTGGGCAAAAAAAAGCCGGGCTCCAAAGAGCCCGGCTTAAGGCATTGGCCACGTGAGGCCGACACAATCACCTTCCAAGAGGGATTACTGAGCCTTCGCGCTACTGGAGGAGGGGGACAGATGCGCAACGCGAATGCTCAGCGTGAAGACATTATGGTCCGCGTGAGCACGCTGCAGCAAGCACCCGGGAAGCATGTCAGTCATGCGGAGATCGAGGGCTTTACGGAAGAATGATTATGACGGCCAGCGCTGGGCTTTGCTCACCACGAAGTCGCGGAAAACCTGCACCCGCGCTACCGTTTTCAACTCTTCCGGATAGACGAAATAGGTGTCGAGCTGGATCGAATCCGATTCGCCGAACAACTGCACCAGCCGATTATTTTCCTCGACCAGATAATCCGGCAACGCAGCGATCCCGAGCCCCTGCTGGCATGCGCGCACGAGGCCAAGAATGTTGTTGACCTTGAAATAAGCTTCGCGCGGCCCGGAGCCGTTGCGGCCTGCCTCGACCAGCCAATTGCGGTTCTGCAAATGCGGCGCCACCTGTCCATCGCTCAGCGTAATGATTCGATGGGCATCGAGTTCGTCGAGCGTGCGTGGCGTGCCGAAGCGCTTGATGTATTCCGGCGAGCAATAAGCGTGGAAGCCCATCGCGAACAGCTTGCGCTGGATCAGGTCGGGCTGCGTCGGCTTGCGGGTGCGTATCGCGACATCGGCTTCCCGCATCGACAGATCGAGCTCCTCGTCCGTGACGATCAGCGAAATCCGGATCTCCGGATACAGCGCGGTGAATTCACCCAACCGGGGAATCAGCCAGTTGATGCCGACGCCGGGCGTGGTGGTGATCTTGAGATCGCCGCTCGGCCGCTCGCGGCTGTCGGTGAGCTTCGCGCGCGCCGCCTGAAGCTGCATGAATACGTCATGCGCAGTGCGGAACAAGAGATCGCCCTGTTCCGTGAGGATGAGACCGCGCGCATGCCGGTGAAACAGCGAAACCGACAGTTCCTGCTCCAGCGCGCTGACCTGGCGCGAAACGGCCGATTGCGACAGGCCGAGTTGCTCGCCGGCATGCGTGAAGCTCCCCGCTTCGGCCGCCGCGTGAAAGACCTTCAGCTTGTCCCAATCCATATCGGTAAATCCGTCGCGAGTTCGAGCCATTGTCATTCCGCCGCCGCGCGTTCGCTCGCGCGCAATGCGAGGAAACGTTCGGCTTCAAGGGCAGCCATGCAGCCCAGCCCTGCGGCCGTTACTGCCTGCCGGTAAGTTTCGTCGGCGACATCGCCGGCGGCAAAGACGCCGGGCACCGAGGTGGCGGTCGAGTTCGGCGCCACTTCGACATAGCCGGATGGTTTGAGTTTGATCTGCCCGACAATCAATTCGGTCGCCGGCGCGTGCCCGATCGCAATGAAGACGCCATCCGCCGGGAGTTCGGTCAGCGCACCGGATTTGACATTCTTCAGCCGGACATGGGTGACCTTGGCAGGGCTCTCCGCGCCGCAGATTTCGTAGATCGCGCTATCCCAAACCACCTTGATCTTCGGATTCTTGAACAGGCGATCCTGCAGGATGCGCTCGGCGCGGAAATGGTCGCGGCGATGCACGATCGTCACTTGAGACGCGAAGTTGGTCAGAAAAAGTGCTTCCTCCACCGCGGTGTTGCCGCCGCCGACCACGATCACTTGCTTCCCGCGATAGAAAAATCCGTCGCAGGTGGCGCATGCCGACACGCCAAAGCCTTTGAACTTCTCTTCCGAAGGCATGCCGAGCCAGCGTGCCTGCGCGCCGGTGGCGAGGATCACGGTTTCGGCCAGATAGATATCGCCGCTGTCGCAAGTCAGCCGGAACGGCTGGTGCGCGAGTTCGAGCTTGGTGACGAGATCGGTGACGATTTTGGTGCCGACGTGGGCTGCCTGCTTTTCCATCTGTTCCATCAGCCAGGGGCCCTGGATGACGTCGGCGAAACCGGGATAGTTTTCCACATCCGTCGTGATGGTGAGCTGGCCACCGGGCTGGATGCCCTGGATCAACACCGGTTCGAGCATGGCGCGCGCGGCATAGATCGCGGCGGTGTAACCAGCGGGACCGGAACCAATGATGACGACCTTGGCATGGATGGGCGCAGGCATAGCAAGTCCGTGTCTTAATCGAATTGATCGGTAATCGAGCGAAATGCGCCGGAAGGCCTTGGCCGCGCGGCGGAAAGTGCCAAATCCAAGTTTAAGGCATCTGGCGAGCTATGCAAGAATTGCAATCCATATCGGCGGATTTTCCCGCAATCGCTCCACTATGGCGCAGCGCACGCGCAATAAAATTGCGTCAATGCCGCAAGCTGCGCTATGAGTGTTGCCGCCCGCAGCTTTCGCACCCAGGACCGCACACCGCCGTGTCGAAGAACCTTGACCAGATCGACCTCAAAATCCTGAGCGAAATTCAGGCCGACGGCCGAATCACCAATGTCGAATTAGCCAAACGGGTGGGGATCTCTCCGCCGCCCTGCCTGCGCCGGGTAAGGAGCCTGGAGCAAGACGGTTACATTCAGGGCTACCGCGGTCTGCTCGATCCGCGACGGCTCGGCTTTGATGTTACGGTTTTTGCTTCGGTGCATCTGTCCAGTCAGGCCGACGCCGACTTGCGCGCCTTCGAGGAATTCGTACGGGCCGAGCCGCTGGTCCGCGAATGCTGGATGCTGTCGGGAGAGGTCGACTTCATTCTGAAATGCGTCGCGCCCGACATGGCGACGTTTCAGGATTTCGTCACCCATCTGACGGCGGCGCCCCATGTCCGCAACGTCAGGACCTCCCTGGTGCTGCACAGCTCCAAATACGAAGCCGCGGTGCCGCTCGAATTGAAAGTCCCGGGCTAGTGGAGTGGATTTGACATTCGCTACCCGCCTGGCCGCGGGCTCACGAAGCGAATATCAAATCCGAAACTCCACTAGAAACCTATATTTGCTAGTGGTCTGATTCTAACATTCGTAAAGACGCTCGCCGAAACGGGATGCGAATGTTAGAATCAGACCACTAGCACGATCATCCCGGGCGCGTGCCCGCGAACCCGCGACCTTCGCACGCGACTCTCCCAGTTATTCTTCTGACGCGTTCTCCTTACGCGAACCGACGTCCACTTTGTTCCAAAACGCTCTTGGTGGATCTTACTTCTTGTCGCGCATCGCATCCAGGCTCAGCGGTCCGCCGCCGGCGCAGGCGAGCACGAGGCACGAGAAGCAGAGCATGATCGCGAGATTGCCGTTATTCAGCAGCGGGATGAAGCCTCGCGGGAAGTGCCCGA
>JAICIT010000068.1 GCA_025960445.1 Bradyrhizobium sp.
GATGATGCCGAATACGAGCCCGACGCCCGTCATGATATCCATGGGAGACTCCAACGCGCACGCAAATGGCCGACCATTCTGAGCGGCCACACGGCCCGTCCGGAGCCGCACAACAGAACCCTACGTACGCGCCATTAAAGAGGCGTAAAGGTTAAGCGAATTTACGATGGAACTTGAAAATCAAGCGCGAGCGAGCAATCTCAACACTTCGCTAACTATACCCCATAAGCCAAATCGTTCAGTGAATCTCGGCCGATTTGGCCAGCGCCTCTTTCAGCTTTTCAAGGGTGAAGGACGGGCTCCGGGCGATTTCAAGGATTGGCGTCTCGCGCCGGCCGCAGAGCTCGGCAGCCTCCGGGACCTTGGGCGCGATGTCGAACGGGATTACGACCGCGCCATGGCGATCGGCATGAACAAGATCCCCGGAACGCACCAGCATTCCGGCCACACGAACTTCGCCGCCGAAGCTGTCGGCGTGAACGAAGGCATGCGAAGGTCCGACTGATCCGGCGAGCGCCTGAAAACCGGGCGCCCATTGCGGCGTATCGCGGATCGAACCGTCGGTGACAACGCCCAGGCTGCCAAGTGCCTTGTGCACTGAGCTTTGCACCTCACCCCAGAACGCTCCGAATCCGATCTCGGGCCCATCCAAATCCTGGATCACATTGATACGCGGACCCGGTCCGGTGCCGACATATTCGTAATACGAAATGCGCTGCTTCTGCTGCTCGGCCGACGATAAGGGCGAAGCCGCGGTCGCGCGGATCGTCGCAGTGCGCGCATATCCCACCATGGGCGGCAGCTCTGGAAACGGGCACACCAGAGGCTTGGTGGTAAAACCGATCAGACGCCGATGCGGCGCAACGATTTCCAGCGCGTTGCAGATCGTTGGCGTATCGTAACGCCCCAACGCCTCGAGGAGCGAAGCGGGCAGCGGTGCTTTTTCAGAATCCGACAAGGCGTTTCTCCAGAACTACGGGGCGCGGCCAGTTTTCCGGCCAATGACGGGCAGCCTATAGCCGAGATCGCGGTCCAACCCAACTCGGGGATCGCTCATGGCTGACATCAAAGGCGAGTTCGGGAGGTGCTGAAGCGAGAAGCTATTCAATTCAACCGAGCCGGGCGGTCGTCCTGATCCGGTTCGGAGACCACCGAGGGAAACGGCGGCGCTGGATTTCCCGGTGCGACATCAGGCGCGGTTGCGTTTGAGGCGGCCGCCTTGCGCTGATGATCGCGAAATGATTTCCATCCCGCCGGCAAGCTCAGGAGATAAAGTATCGAACCCACCGAGAGAATATGCCAGGGGTAGGCGATCAGAAGCGCGATAAAGAAAACCACCGAAACGAACACCGGCAGCACCATCTCCGGCGGGACGCGCATCCGGACGGTCTTGCCCGAAAACACCGGCAGCCGCGAAACCATCAGGAACGCAATCAGCAGCGTATAAATCGCAGTGAGCAACGCTGGCGGTCTCGGCAAGGCGAGAAACGCGAGATAGATCGGCAGCAGCACAGTGATCGCGCCAGCCGGCGCCGGAACACCAGTGAAATAGTTCACGGCGAAACCAGGTTTGTTCGGATCATCGATGGTCGCGTTGAAACGGGCGAGCCGCAGGCCGCCGCTAATCGCGAAAACCATTGCCGCGATCCAGCCGCCATTATTCAGTTCGTGCAATTGCCAGAAATATAATATGAGACCGGGCGCGACGCCGAAATTGACGAAGTCAGCAAGGCTGTCGAGTTCTGCCCCGAATTTCGATTGCCCCTTGATCATTCGGGCGACGCGACCATCGAGGCCATCGAGCACGGCGGCGAACACGATGGCGGCCACCGCCAATTCCATCCGTCCTTCCGTCGACAGGCGGATTGCGGTTAGTCCGGCGCAGATCGCAAGCAGAGTGATGACGTTGGGAACCAGCATCCGGACCGGAATTGGACGAAACCGGCGACGGCGCATTTCCGGATTATTGGGATCGATCGGCATCTGCATGGCGGAGACACATATAGCAATTCCTGGTCCCTGACGCCATTGGACGCCACAATGAATGCGGTTCACCGCGGGAAATGGTTAGTCAGCCCGGTAGGTACGGCCGGCATCCGCAAGCCTGAAATCGGCCAGAATGGTCTCCCCGGCCACCGCCGTCTGACCTTCGAAGACCAGCGCCTTAGTGCCTTCCGGCAGGTAAACGTCGAGCCGCGATCCGAACCGGATCAGCCCGAACCGTTCGCCTGCGCCGATCGATTGACCTTCGCGGACAAAAGACACGATGCGCCGCGCAATAAGGCCCGCGATCTGGACCACGCCGATACGGCCGTTCGGCGTGGAGATAACCAGCGAGTTACGTTCGTTGTCCTCACTGGCCTTGTCGAGTTCGGCATTGATGAACGCGCCCGGCCGATACGCGATGCGATCGATCCGGCCGGCTACGGGGCTGCGATTCACGTGACAGTTGAACACGCTCATAAAGATCGAGACACGCGGCAGCGGCCTGTCACCGAGGCCGAGTTCGGCGGGCGGCAACACCTGCGTTACCATTGAGACGCGCCCGTCGGCAGGCGCTACGACGATACCCTCGCGCACCGGCGTCACGCGCACCGGATCGCGAAAGAACAGCGCGCACCAGATCGTCAAGAGTGTGCCGATCCAGCCTAGCGGCGACCACACCCAGAACAGGATCAGGCTGACAAGCGCAAAGCCTCCGATGAAGGAATACCCTTCCGGATGAACAGGCGGGATCTGCGCACGAATGGAATTGGCGATGGACATCAGTTCACTTGGTCTCTCTTGCTCTCTCTCTCCCGGTCGGGAGAGATTCGCTTGCGTCATTCAGCGGCGGCGGGCGTGACCAAAACATCGTCGACCGGCGGCGGCTCGCGGTTGGGCGCTTCATTCTCGTCAGCAATACGCGCCAGCTTCTCGCGCGCCTCTTGAGCCTCGCGCTGCCGGTTCCACATACTGGCATAAAGTCCGCCACTTGCCAAAAGCTGGATGTGAGTCCCACGTTCTGCGATCCGACCCTGATCGAGCACGATGATTTCGTCGGCACCCACGATCGTCGACAGGCGGTGAGCGATCACCAGCGAAGTGCGGTTGCGCGAGACCCGCTCCAGCGCTTCCTGGATTTCATGTTCGGTATGACTGTCGAGCGCAGAGGTCGCCTCGTCGAGCACAAGGATTGGAGGCGCCTTCAGCACCGTGCGCGCAATCGCCACGCGCTGCTTCTCTCCTCCCGATAATTTCAATCCCCGCTCGCCGACCTGGGTTTCATAACCCTTCGGCGACATGCGGATGAATGAATCGATCCGCGCCAGTTGTGCCGCCTGCTCTACTTCCGCATCGCTGGCATCCCAGCGGCCATAACGAATGTTGTAGCGGATGGTGTCGTTAAACAGCACGGTATCCTGCGGCACCATGCCTATGGATGCGCGCAATGACGATTGCGTGACCTTTCGGATGTCCTGACCGTCGATCAGGATCTTGCCGCTCGAGACGTCGTAAAGACGAAACAGCAGCCGTGAAATGGTCGACTTGCCCGCGCCGGACGGGCCGACAATCGCCACCGTCTTGCCTGCCGGGACCTCGAAGGTTAGTCCCTTGAGGATCGGACGCTCGGGGTCGTAAGAAAATCGCACATCCTCGAACCGCACATTGCCCGAAGTGACCACCAGTGGCCGGGCGCCGGGGACGTCCTTGATCTCGGGGTTGCGCGAGAGCACGTTGAACATCTTCTCGATGTCGATGATCGCCTGCTTGATCTCCCGATAGACCATTCCCATGAAATTCAGCGGTTGGTAGAGCTGGATCATCATGGCATTGATCATGACGAAATCGCCAACCGTATTGTGGCCGTTGCGGACGCCAATCGCGCACATCAACATCGTCGCGGTAAGGCCCGCAGTGAAAATGATCGCCTGTCCGGTGTTGAGAACCGCAAGCGACGTGTAGGTTTTGACACTGGCCTGCTCGTAGCGCTCCATGGAGCGATCGTAGCGCAAGGCTTCGCGTTCCTCGGCGCTGAAATATTTCACCGTTTCGTAGTTCAAAAGCGAGTCGATCGCCTTGGTGTTGGCCTCGGTGTCGGAATCGTTCATCGTCCGGCGAATCCCGATCCGCCATTCGGTGGCAAGGTAAGTGTAGTACATGTAGATCACGACAGTGATCATTGTGGCCAGCACGTAACGCCAGTCGAATTTCCAGAGCAGAACGGCCATCAGCAGCGAGACCTCGACAATTGTCGGGATCAACTGCAGGATCACCATTCGTACAATGACCTCAATCCCCGTTCGGCCGCGTTCAAGCACGCGAGTCAGCCCACCGGTTTTGCGCTCCAGGTGAAAGCGCAATGACAGTTCATGCATGTGCACGAAAGTTCGGTAAGCCAGCTTGCGAACCGCATGCATGGCCACCCGCGCGAACAGCCCATCGCGCCATTGCGTCAAAATCGCCATCAGCACGCGCACGCTGCCGTAGCTTAATGTCATGATAAGCGGCGAGGCGATCAGCCAGAGCGGCCAATTCGACGATTGCACGGGAGCGGTATCCGCTCCGGTAAGCGCGTCAATCGCCCATTTGAACGTGAACGGAACCGACAGTGTCGCCAGCTTCGCCACCAGCAACAGCAGCATCGACCAAACGACGCGCATCTTGAGATCGACGCGATCGCCGGGCCAGATGTATGGCCACAGATGCAACAGCGTCCCGATCAGGGTCGCCTTTTCAGGGTTGGAGAGAGGCGGCGCCTCGCCGGCGTTTGGGGCCGAGTGGGGTTCAACCATCAATGAAAAGCCTGGCGAAATCGCCGTCGCACATGTTGTTCCGTAGTCTGCCCGTCATATAGAGGGTTTGAATGCGGCATGCATCCTCGTATAGCGATTTCTTTCGCTGATTCGCCTGCGGTTGCCGATCGCTTCGATGCTTGAATCAAGCCGAAAGACTTGACGCTTTTACGCTGCGGTGCCAAATCCCGATGATGACAACAAAAATCATGGCAACGAAAATAAGGACTATCTGCGTTTATTGCGGCTCCGGCCCTGGAACAAATCCTCGCTTCGTCGAAGCTGCCAAAGCATTCGGAAAATCGCTTGCCGAGAACGGTATTCGCCTTGTGTATGGAGGCGGCTCGATTGGCCTGATGGGTGCCGTGGCAACCTCGGCGCTCGAGCACGGTGGCAGCGTGACCGGCATTATTCCCGACTTCCTCACCGCGCGCGAAAACGCACTCACGCGCGTTCAGGAAATGGTGGTTACCCCTGACATGCATGAACGCAAGCGGCTGATGTTCGAGCGTTCTGATGCGTTCGTTGCGCTGCCGGGCGGCATCGGCACGCTGGAGGAATTGGTCGAGCAACTGACCTGGAAGCAACTCGGTCGCCACACCAAGCCGGTGTTGCTCGCCAACATCGACGGTTTCTGGGAACCCTTGCTCGCGCTTCTCGCGCATATGCGAGCGACCGAATTCATTCGCCCCTCTTTGTCGGTGGATATCCTGAAGGCCGAACGGGTCGAAGACATCCTGCCGCGGCTGCGCGCCGCCGCTTCGCGCGCGCCGGAGGGCACCGGCGAACTGGCGCCCGAACTTGCGCGTCGCCTGTAAGCACACCAGAGGATAAGAAATCAGTTCATCATTCACGTTTGGGCATCCGGGGGAAACGTCACCGCCTCAATGCGATTGCCATCGGGATCAATGACGAAAGCCGCGTAGTAACGCACCCGATCGTGCGGCCGCAGACCCGGAGCACCATCGGACAAGCCTCCGGCCTCCAGCGCGGCGGCGTGGAATGCATCGACCTCGTCTGCCGATTTCGCTCGAAGGCAGACGTGTGCGCCGCTGCCGGGCGGTACCTTGGCCATATCGGCGCGATGATTGATCCAGAACTCGGGATAGCTCTTGCCTAATCCAATGGTCCCTGGCCGCGTCACCAGGCGCGAAACTCCGAGCGGCGCCAGCGCCATTTCGTAAAATCGCGCCGATCGTTCGAGGTCACTGACGGCGACGGAGACATGATCGATCATGACAATCTCTGGGGTGCTTTTCCGCGTTCCGATCGTCGCGCCAACTCGCGCATCAGACCGGTGCGCCTGATTTGACGAGCTTGTAGATCACCGAATCCATCAGAGCTTGGAACGAAGCGTCAATGATGTTGGGCGAGACGCCGATCGTGGTCCATCGCTCGCCGTTCTCGTCCTCGCTCTCGATCAGCACCCGCGTCACCGCTTCCGTACCGCCATTGAGGATACGCACGCGATAGTCGATCAGCTTGAGACGCTCGATGTACTTCTGGTACTTGCCGAGATCCTTGCGCAGCGCGACGTCAAGCGCGTTGACCGGACCATTGCCTTCCGCTGCCGAGATCAGCCGCTCACCGGCAACATTGACCTTCACCACCGCCATGGCGACCGTGATCCGCTGACCATTGGCGTTATAGCGTTGCTCGACATTGACGTCGAATTGCTCGACCCGGAAATATTCCGGCACCCGGCCCAGCGTGCGACGCGCGAGAAGATCGAACGAGGCGTTGGCGGACTCGTAGGCATAGCCCGCGGCCTCGCGGTCCTTTAACTCCTCCACCAGGCGAGCCAACTTCGGGTCGTTCCTGTCGTAGGCGATGCCGGCGCGTTCGAGTTCGGCGATGACATTGGATCGGCCTGCCTGATCGGACACCAGCACCTTGCGATGATTGCCGATGGTTTCGGGCGTCACATGTTCATAGGTTTGGGGATCCTTGAGCATGGCGGAGGCATGAATTCCGGTCTTGGTCACGAACGCGCTCTCGCCGACATAGGCGGCGTGGCGGTTCGGCGCGCGATTGAGCATGTCATCCAAGGTGCGCGATACCTTCACCAGGTTCGCCATTTTCTCCAGGGAAACGCCTATTTCGAAAGTGTCGGAAAATTCGCGCTTCAGCCGCAGCGTCGGTATCAGCGAGCAGAGGTTTGCATTGCCGCAGCGCTCGCCAAGCCCGTTCAGAGTGCCCTGAATTTGCCGCGCGCCCGCGCGAACGGCGGCCAGCGAATTCGCAACAGCCTGCTCCGTATCGTTGTGGGCATGAATACCAACATGATCGCCGGGGATATGCTTGACCACTTCGGTGACGATGGCTTCGACCTCATGCGGCATGGCGCCGCCATTGGTGTCGCACAGCACGACCCAGCGCGCGCCAGAATCGTAAGCCGCCCTGGCGCAGGCTAACGCGAATTCCGGGTCTTCCTTGTAGCCGTCAAAGAAATGCTCGCAGTCGAGCATGACCTCGCGCCCAGCCGACGTCGCGGCTTTCACGCTATCGCGGATCGAGGCGAGGTTTTCCTCGTTTGTGGTCTCGAGCGCCACGCGCACCTGATAGGCCGACGATTTCGCTACGAAGCAGATCGCGTCCGCTTTGGCCTCCAAGAGTGAAGCCAGGCCCGGATCATTGGACACCGAACGGCCCGGTCGGCGTGTCATCCCGAACGCAGTGAAGCTCGCTTGCGCGAGCCTCGGCTTGTTCGCAAAGAACTCCGTGTCGGTTGGGTTGGCGCCGGGATAGCCGCCTTCGATATAGTCGATGCCGAGTTCGTCCAGCATCCCGGCGATCAGTTGCTTGTCGCGCAACGTGAAATCCACGCCATTGGTTTGGGCGCCGTCGCGCAGGGTCGTATCGAACAGATAAAGGCGTTCACGGTTCATCACGAACCTCCCGGCGATGCGCCGTCCGTCAGCGCCTTTTGCATCGTGGTATTGGCGAGCCATTCGCCATTGACGGTCACGGTATTGCGCTGGTTTGGCGCGTAACCGCGCTTGGAAAAGAATTCGAGCGCATTGTCGCTGGCATCAACCGTAAGAGATTTCGCTCCGCGACCGCGGGCGAGTTTTTCCAGCGCCTCGAGCAACGTTGACGCCACTCCTTGCCCGGCAGCAGCGGGATGGACATAGAGCATATCGATATGATCCGTCCCTTTCAGCGAGGCGAATCCAACTGGCGAATTCTGCAAGGTGGCGATCAAGGTGAGTTGGCTCGCCAACCGGTTACCGAATTCGTCCTCGTCATCGACAACACTGGCCCAGGCTTCCTGCTGCGTCTCGTTGTAGTCGTCGCCGGTCAACTGCTCGACGGCCGCAGCAAAGATAGAGGCAAGCAGAGGCGTGTCCTCTTTCAGGAAAGGCCGCAAGCCGGCTTTGGGCAGCGTTCGTCCCATAGCTTCAAAATACTCCGAACAGTTTCAATGCCAGCGCAATCGCGGCGGCGATGACCAGCCATTTGAGCACGATGTAATAGCGCCAATGCTTTGGAAAGGGCGTGTCGGGACGGCTCATCGCGCGATCTCCCATGTGGTGCCTTCTTTGGAATCCTTGAGGACAATGCCCATCGCAGCGAGTTCATCCCGGATGCGATCAGATTCCTTGAAATCCTTGCGCGCGCGGGCGGCTGTGCGATCGGCAATCAAACCGTCAACTCGTTTTGCATCGACTCCGCTCGCCTGCTGCTTTCTGTGCTGCCATTCCACCGCGCTTTCGGCGAGAAACCCAAGAAGCCGCAATGAAGCCGCGAACCGATTCCGATCCCGCTCGGTTCCCGAAGCTGCGCCGTTGCGCAAGCCGTGTAACACCGCGATGGTGTGCGGTGTATTCAGGTCATCTGCAAGCTGCTCAATGACGGACGGACTAGGCTGCTCGACTTTGGCGTCGCCGGCTACAAAGTACCAATCGTCCAGAGTCTTCGCGCTTTCTTCCACGCTCTTCAACGTCCAATCGATCGGC
>JAICIT010000069.1 GCA_025960445.1 Bradyrhizobium sp.
CCAGTTCGCGACCTGCGGTTTGTCCATCACGGGAATGGCGCCGATGGAGTAGCCAAGATTGACCAGAAACAGTAGCAGCAACAACGGTATGAAAACCGGGCGCAGCCGCAATCCGGTGGCAAAGAAAATAATCGCGGCGAGTAGCGTCACAAGTTCATAGGGGCTCGGCTCGAAAAAAACGATGGAGCCGCTTGCGCCGAGCAGCCAGACCAGCGTCCGCTGCAGGGCGAGCAGGCGCGGCGCTATCACTGATGAAGGAAAAGCCTCGGCTGTCGCCGCATACGCCATGACACACTCTTGAATTACGCAACGCAACCCGTACACAACGCCGACAAAGTTTTAATAAGCGCCCTCGTTCTTGGTCAGAAGCGCAATGGGCGTCTTTAGCAGGATGTAGAGATCGAACAGCGCTGACCAGTTCTCGATATAGTAGAGATCGAACTCGACGCGCTTCTGGATCTTCTCCTCATTGTCAACTTCGCCGCGCCAGCCGTTGATCTGAGCCCAGCCAGTGATGCCGGGCTTCACGCGGTGGCGCGCGAAATAGCCATCCACGGCCTCGTCGAAAAGTCGGGTTTGCAATTTGCTTTGAACAGCATGCGGACGCGGGCCGACCAGCGAGAGATTGCCTTTGAGCACCACATTGAACAGTTGCGGCAGTTCGTCGAGGCTGGTTTTGCGGATGAAGCGTCCGACGCGAGTAACGCGACTGTCGTTCTTCGTAACGACCTTTGAGGCAAGCGGATCAGCTTGATGATGGTAGAGCGAGCGAAATTTGAAAACATCGATCCGCTCGTTGTTGAAGCCAAAGCGCTTCTGGCGGAAGAACACTGGTCCGGGGCTGTCGAGTTTGACGGCCAAGGCGACCAGCAACATGACCGGCGAGGCCAATAGCAGAATGAGCGCGCCAACGACGTGGTCGAGCAGCCATTTCACGACATGATCCCAGTCGCTGATCGGCGCCTCAAATACGTTGAGGGTTGGGATCTTGCCGACATAGGAATAGGAACGCGGACGGAAGCGCAATTTGTTCGTGTGCGCGGAGAGCCGTATGTCCACCGGAAGTACCCAAAGTTTCTTGAGCATTTCCAGAATCCGTGTCTCTGCCGAAATCGGGAGCGCGAACAGCACGAGGTCGACGCGGGTCCGGCGGGCGAACTCAAGGATGTCGTCCACCTTTCCAAGCTTCGGGCTGCCGGCACAGGTTTCCAGCGCACGCGCGTCATTGCGGTCATCGAACACACCGAGAATTTCGATGTCGGAATCCTCCTGGCTTTTAAGCGCCTCGACCAGTTGTTCACCGTTCTGGTCCGAACCGACAATCACCGTGCGGCGGTCAAGCCGGCCTTGCCGCGCCCAGCGCCGTACCATGGAGCGCAAGAGCAGTCGCTCCGCCAACAGTCCCGCCAGTCCTACAAAGAAGAAGGCTGAGAGCCAGAACCGCGAGACGTCGTTGCCAAGCTTGGCCAAAAAGGATGCGCCGGTGAACAGCAGGAACACAAACGCCCAGGATGAAATCACCCGGGACATCGGCCGCAATTGACCGCGAAACACCTGGACTTGATAAAGATCAGCGGCTTGAAAGCAGATCACCGCGATAGCGCTCATGCCCGAGATGGCCGCGATATATTCCCAGTGAAAGCCATCGAGACGGGTCACGTAACCGAGATAGAGCGCAATGCCCGTCAGATTGAGCAGCATGAAATCGGCAAGGCGAACGGCGCCGGCGATCACGACCGGCGAATACGCCGGTGGCACCTTTTGCTGGGCAACGGCAAGCGCGGCTTCCGACAATCGTCGCCGCCGTTCGATGGTTGAGCGATCCGCGCTGCTGGCCGGAGCCGCGACATCCATCATTGAACGTGCGTTGATCGGTTCCACTGTGTCTGAAGCCATTCTTGCACGGGCATGGGCATGCGCGCGCCAAGGCGGAATTGCCGATCTCAGGACTTAAAGGACAATTCGGAACAAATTCTTATCGCGAAATAGGATGGCTAATGACCGGGAAATGCGGCGCGGTAGCCGTCCAACACCCCTTCGACCATCGCCTTTTGGGAGAAGTGCAAAAAGATCCGCTCGCGAAGCGATTTGGCCCGGATTTGCGAGGCCGCTCGGTCTTCCAACGCGCCCTCGATCGCATCAGCCATCGCGCCAACGCTGTTGGGCGCAAACAGAGCTTCAGTATGGGAGCCGAATATTTCCGGGATCCCACCGACATTCGCGGCGACCATCGGCACTCCCGCCGCGCCGGCCTCTATTACGACGTAGGGCATTGAATCACCTCGGGACGGGACAACCAGTAGCGTCGCTTGGGAGAATGCGTACCGCGCCTTGACGTGCCCAATAAAGCGAACCGGCCCGGCAAGACCGAGACTCTGGACCTGAGCCTTGAGACTACCGAATTCTTCGCCATCACCGGCGAGCGTCAACGTCACCGGCTTGCCCTCTACGCGTAGACGCGCCACCGCATCGATCAGGAGGTCCGCTCCCTTGATATGCCTGAACTCACCGACATAGACGAGGTCGGTTGGTTCTACGACCGTGACGATCGGGTCGAATTCCTCGGCGCTGACGCCATTGAATATGCAGCGCACTAATCCATTCGGTGCGCCGATCGTGCGCTGATAGGTGTCGCGCGCGAAGGCGCTTTCGAACAGGAACAAATCGGTTGAATTCATGAGCACCCGTTCAAGACGGCTATACATCGCGCCCTTCAGCGTGTTCAGCGGATAATGCAGCGAGCCGCCATGGGGCGTATAGACCCGAATGGTACGCTTTGAACGCGGCTTGAAGCGGATAAATGCACCTGCCTTTGCACCATGGCCGTGGAGGATATCCGGCTTCAATCGCCGGATCAGGCGCATGAAATGCAGCCACGCCAGGAAATCCGTTGGACGTGGCTCGCGGTGAATGGCAAAACGGTAAACGCCGAGCTTGAGCCGAGGTGCGATCTGCTTGAGCGCAGCCTCGGCGCGTTCGCCGCCGGTCAGGCTATCGGCGATCAAGCCCACATGGTGCCCGCGATCGGCTTGGCCATTAACGAGATCCAGGATGTGGCGGAAGATTCCGCCGACCGGCGCCCTCACGGCATGCAGGATACGCAGCGGCTGATCTGCATCGGCGGGCATTTCAGAACCAGCGCTCGCCGACGAGGATGGTGTCGCCGGGACTGACGGCTGCGCCGGGTGGGACGGTGATGCGGATCGGACCGGACGCGTCGATGTGGGTCAGAGTGACGCGGTCGCGCCGGGCGCGCGGCGAAAAGCCTCCCGCGATCGCCACCGCGCTTTCGATGCTCATGTTAGGGACATAGGGGTATTGGCCGGGGGCAGCGACCTCGCCGAGAATGAAAAACGGCCGGTAAGATTCGATTTCCACGGCGACCGAGGGATCGCGGATGTAGCCGTGGCGCAGCCTCGTCGTGATCTCGGCGGCGAGGCGGGCGGGGGTCCTTCCGCGCGCCGGCACTGCACCAATCAAAGGCATGGTAATGGAGCCACCCGCATCGATTGCGTAAGTGTTAGTGAGGCCATCCTGGCCATAGACCATGACCCGCAACTTGTCTCCGGCATCCAGCCGATACCCCGCTTCGTGTGCGACCGGCGTCGACGCGCTCGGATAGGCAGCAGGAGCAGGTGTCATCGCGTACGCTTGCCCGTAAGCCAGCGCGTCGAGATCGTTCTGCGGCGCTTTCGCGAACGGACCGGCGGTGTGGACGCACCCTGACAGCACCAGCCCAGGAACCACAGACAAGATGAGGGCGCGCATGACTCGCATCGGAAATCCATACGAAAATATTGATTCCGATTAAGGCCTCTCATGGTTAACAAAACATAACCGCTGCGCCAAAGACCCAGCGTTCGCCCGAGCTCAAATCCAGCCCGATTAACCCACCAGCAACCTTAATGGACTGTAATCACCTCAGTTCAGTGAAGTCGTAGGGCGTCCGGAGTGTGCGATGCGTTTAGCGCTGTGGCGTACAGGCAGGGGTGCGGAAAAGCCGGTCGTTCAGCGGTCGGTCCCGACAGCCCCGCCCGCTATTGCCAAGCCCGTGAGCGCTGGGGCATCCGGCGATCTCGATTTGCGCGCCCTTGGGGACGCCCTAGTGCGGGGGCGGCTCTGGATCATCGTTCCGACAGTACTGGCCGCGACACTCTCGGTGCTCTCCGTCAACCTGATCACGCCGCGCTATAAATCGGAAGCACGCATCCTGATCGACGGGCGCGAAAACGTATTTTTGCGGCCGAGCGCCGAACGCAGCGAAGAACGCACTACGCTTGATGCCGAGGCGGTCACGAGCCAGGTTCAGTTGTTGTTGTCGCGCGATCTCGCGCGCGAGATCATCAGGACCAACAAGCTTGCAGACCGGCCGGAGTTCGACCCTATTCTGCTGGGCGTCTCGCCGGTGAAATCGCTGCTGGCCCTAATCGGCATCGGCCGGGACCCGTTTTCGCTGACACCGGAAGAGCGGGTGCTTGATTCCTACTACGACCGGTTTACCGCCTACGCGGTGGATAAATCTCGGGTCATCGTCATTGAATTTCAGTCGCGCGATCCGGAACTGGCCTCTCGCGTCGCCAACTCGATCGCCGAAGGTTATCTCGTGTTGCAACAGAATGCCCGCCAGAAGCAGGCGAAGGCCGCCAGTCAGTGGCTGTCCGGCGAGATCGAGGGCCTGCGCAAAAAGGTCGCGGAAGCCGAATCTCGGGTCGAAGAATTTCGTTCGAAGTCGAGTCTGTTCGTCGGCACCAACAATACGACGCTCTCGAACCAGCAGATGGGTGAGCTAAATACGCAGTTGAACAACGCGCGAGCGCTGAAATCAGATGCCGAATCGAAAGCGCGGCTGATCCGTGAAATGCTTCAGGGCGGCAAGCCCATTGAGTCTTCGGAAGTTCTAAATTCCGAGTTGATCCGTCGCCTTTCTGAACAGCGCGTGGCTTTGCGCGGGCAGCTTGCGGAGCAGTCATCGACGCTGCTCGACAATCATCCCCGCATCAAGGAGTTGAAGGCGCAGCTTGCGGACCTCGACCGCCAGCTTCGAGAAGAAGCGAGCAAAATATCCCGATCGCTCGATAGCGATGCCCGCATAGCAAACGGCAGGGTCGAGGGCCTGAGCGCAAGTCTCGAGCAATTGAAGAAGCAGGCTTCCTCCAGCAACGGCCAGGACGTTCAGCTACGCGCGCTGGAACGGGAAGCCAAAGCGCAACGTGATCTCTTGGAAGCTTATCTCGCCAGATATCGCGAGGCGAACACGCGCGAAAATATCGACTCGACGCCGGCGGATGGTCGCATTATTTCCAAAGCAACCCCATCGAACGTACCGGCATATCCAAAGAAGTTGCCGATTGTGTTGATCGCGACGCTGGCGACGCTGATGCTGAGTGCGGGCGCGATCGCAACCGGCGAGCTGTTGCGGATCACGGCACCGCGTACAGTAATGTCGAGCGTTTCTTCGCCGGCTGAGGTGCGCGAGCCGATTTCCCCGATCCAGCCCTTGGTCACCGCCTCGGCTCCCGAGGGCGCAAATGGATTGTCATTCGAGATCAAGGACGGAGTAAGTGAAATCGAGAAACTTGCCGCGGATTTGATCAGGGAAACCGGATCAGCCCGCAAGATCACTGTGCTCGGCACGACGTCTGATGAAAGGATTGCCTCGACGACCTTGATGCTGGCGCGCCTGCTAGCGCGCGAGGCAAAGGTCGTGGCAGTGGATCTATCCGCGTCCCTTGCGGTCCCGGCGGCGTCAGTCGATCAGGGCGCGCCTGGCCTGGCCGAACTGATCGCGGGCGAGGCTTCCTTATCACAGGTGATCACGAAAGACCGGTTATCGAGAGCTCAACTCGTGAGCACCGGCCGCGCTGGGTTCGACCGCACGCTGCTGCAATCGCCACGGCTGGCGCTGGTCATAGACGCGCTGCTTCAAGTCTATGACCATGTGCTGCTGCACGGCGGCAGTGCACCCGATTTGGTTTCGGAGTTGCTGACGGCGCAAGCATGCGCCATTCTGGTTCCGGATGCCGCCATGACGCAAGATGCCCGTCTACAGATGTGCGACCAGTTGAAGGCGATCGGGTTCAGCGATGTCAGCATGGTGAGTCCAGCGCCGCCTTCGCTTGATGCTGTTGAGTTAGGCCCGCGGGTGGCCGCCTAAGGCGAACTGGTTTCCGCCCGAACTGCTATCAATCAGCGACGAAGAGCACTTCGCAATCTTTGTGCCATCAGGAACAGCGCCTGATTGTGTTTCACGAGATGCTTGGCCCGGTTCAAGCTCGACATCGCGCCTGCTGCCGCTTTGCCTCGATGGCTGAGCGGGATGAAGCTGTCGAAGATCGGCTCGGTGCTCTTGCAAAACCATCGCTTGTACTCATCGGACCCGATGCCGAGATCGAGTTCGCGATAACCGAGACCGGCGTAATGGTCTATGATGTTTCGTGTCAGAATAAGCCCTGGACTCTGACGCGAATTGTCGGACATCGTGTAGGTATTGAACATCATCGAAAAGCGATGCCCGTCCGCGACGCCGGCGAACATCGCGAGCACCTCGTCATCAGTTTCAATCGCGTGGATATCGATCGCGTGCGAACCGTCTCCAAGCTCTGCCATGCAGGCGTCGCGGATAAATTGCTGCACACCCGGCTCAGCGAACACATTGGGCAATTTCTGTTCGGCCATTCGAAGCGGTTTGACCGCCACAAACCAGTCAAGCAACCGCGCGATCTCGGACTGCGATGATGCAACGTAGTAGCGATACCCCGGAAGCTTTTGCAGCTTGCGTTCCTTGCTGCCAAGACGTCGGCGGAAGGAGTTGGCGATGAGTTCGCCGGCCGCGGCGTTCGGAGCCATTGTCAACAGCGGGCAGTCGTTGGCAGAGGGCTGGTTTGGGAGCAGCATCATTGGGTTCGAACAACCGTGCCAACTCTGGGGTTGCTGAACCAGCGCCAAAACATCGGCCGCGGCGTGTTCACGGATTCCCGAAACCAACGCCACCAGATCGGCTTCCGTTGCAGTTGCCGCAAAACCACGCTGCCATAGGGCCATGTTGAAGGTTGCGTGTTTGCCTCCCATGAAGGAGGCGATGCGAATACCGCGCCTATGGCTTATCGCAAGTGGCAGCAGCAATAGTGGCCTGCGCTCCGCGTCGTATGCGATAACGATGAACGGCAACAGGTTCTCACGCTCTCCGACGTGTCGCAACCAGGGAGAGAGGAAATCAAAACGCTGAAATGGCGTTGAGAATTGCGGTTCGAGAGCGCGCCAGACCGCTTCGGCCTGCCCAAGATCGCCGCAAATATCGACGGCCGCAATGCGGCTGGCCCACGGATTCGCGGTTCGGCTTTCGGCCGCGGCGGCCATGCTCATGACGAAACCTGCCTACAGAACATTATTTACATTTTCGGCTTCAGGCGACCTTTGCAAACAAGTGTCAAGAAAGAGTAATGAGAACGTTGATTGCAATAAGCGCGTGCGCAGCCACTGACTTCGGCGTGTCGGCGTCGCAATCTCAGGATTTCCACCGGAATACTCCCGAGGGCCGGACGTTGCCGTCACGATTTCTGCATGGCCTGCGGCTGCAGCTTGCCTACTTTACTGGTTTCCCGTGGTTACGGGGACGGAAGTCGGGCGGAGCCGGCGCGATCCTGCGGTTCGAACGCGTTCGTCCGCGACAGCCCGGAAGTTTTCAGCCACTTGCATCGAGGGAGATTTCGCCGACTTTTCTCGATCGGACAATCCTGGCGCTGAAGCGATGGAAATACGACATCATCTCCCTGGATGAGGTTTGCCAAAGAGCGGTGACGCTGCCTCAGTCGAGACGGTTTGTTTGCCTGACATTTGACGGCGCATACAAGGACCTGGTTGCATGGGCATATCCTGTGCTCGCAAAGCATGGTGTTCCGTTCACCGTTTACGTGCCGTCAGCCTTTCCGGACGGGGTAGGCGAGGCCTGGTGGCTCGCGCTCGAGGAAGTGATTGCGCGCGAAACACGCATCAGCCTTGTAGTGGATCGTAGCGAGCGCCGTTTCGATCTGGGTACCACCTCGGAAAAACATCAGGCCTACGCATTCCTGGAGTCGTGGATGCGTTCGCTCCCGCCGGCCGATCTTTCGCTTGCGATCCGGGATCTCTGCAAAAGGTACTCGGTCGATTTTGCAGCCTTGTCCCGCGCCGCCTTGATGGACTGGAGCGATTTGGAGAGGCTTGCGGCGGACCCTCTGGTGACGATTGGAAGCGCGACGGTGAATTATCCAATTCTATCCAACGTGAAGGACGGCGACGCGACGCGCGAGATCACGATGAGCGGGGCCGTCATAGAATCGGCGCTGCGCCGCGAGGTCAGGCATTTCGCGTATCCATTCGGTGATCGCGCCGCGTTTCGCCGCCAGCATGTCGCGATTGCGGCAGAGGTCGGCTTTGCCAGCGCAGCGTCGGCAATAGCTGGGATGATTGAAGCGGAAGGCCGAACTGATCTGCACGCATTGCCTCGTATCAATTGGGACGGACGGCGCACTTCGCTGCGTGCGCTACGCGTGATCCTGTCCGGAGTTGTTCCAAGCCAGTGACGCAGACGTATTAGCGATCCGGCCTTCCCATCCAGCTGACGATCGGCATGGCAGGAAGGACCCAGCCAAGACCGGCCACAACATAAAAGATCGC
>JAICIT010000070.1 GCA_025960445.1 Bradyrhizobium sp.
CGCCAAGACGCCGGGCAGATCATTGACGAATTGAAATGCGAGAGCCGAGACCACCAGGTCGAGCGATTCCGGCCGCATTGGGAGCGGCTCGGACTCAAGCTCCGGCAGATCGACCCGCACGGCTTGACCGACGCGATCCAGCAGCGCGCTCCGGAGTTGATCGCCTGGCGTACCCACGTCGGCCGCGTTTTTGAACTCGCGCAGCACGACCCGCAACCGCTCCGCCGCGTCTCCGGCAACGCGGTCGAGCAGAAATGTTGCGGGTTCGCCGAGCAGGGCGCGACGTTGGCGCGCGCGCAGCAGAGCGCGATCGAACAGAAAAAGCGCGGAATTCGGGGCCGTAATCATGGTTCGGTGGTACGCCGACGCCCGCAGGTCTGGCAATCCGATGGCACTCTCGAGCGGGCAAATCGCGGTGTTCCCAAATGCAGGCCTTCCCAGAGTCCCGTTTGAGTCTAAAAAGTTACTTTTCAGTACACCGAATTAAGGCTAGCTTTTTGGCATGGCCACGGAAAAAGCCGAAACAGACCGCGTTCCGATTACGTTGGCGCTCTCCACCATCAGCTATCTCGAAAAACTGGTGAGACAGGGAACCCACGGTACCAGCGTTCCAGGCGTCGCAAGAACCCTTATCGAGGAAGGCATTCGGCTCGCCATCAAGGACGGGCTGCTTTCAATCCGCGACAACGGCAAGGCGTCCTGAAGGAGTTTTCGGAGCACGGGCGGTTCGGATGCGGCGAGGCCAACGAAATGAGCGATGACTGCTAGCCGGGATCTCAACATGCCCCTCAACCAGCCCACCTGGACTGCCGAACGCATTGAACTCCTCAAAAACCGATTTGAAGCGGGGTTATCGTGCCGCGAAATTGCGAACGACATCGGCGTAAGCCGCAACGCCGTTATCGGCAAACTATCCCGCCTCAATCTGACACGCGAAAAGCCGCCCGGTACACCGCGCCCGGCGCGAAGGGATAGCGTCAAAGGACGGCCAAAATCCATACCAAGGCTGCAGTATCAATTGCTGCGGAAGCTGTACGCGGAGCCGCAGCCTTTGGCCGACCCCGAGCCCATTTCCAACGACGCGTGCTGTTCGTTGCAGGAGTTGAGCGAGGCGCGATGCCGCTGGCCGATCGGCAATCCGGGCGCGACGGATTTTCGCTTTTGCGGCATCACACCGGTCGAGAGCCTTCCCTATTGCCTGAGCCACACCCGGCTCGCCTATCGGCCGGGATCGCGCCAGCGCGCTGCGCGAGCGTGAAATTCGTAGGTGTGTGCGCGATGCGGCTATTGCATGCCGCAGGCTTTGCGCTTGAGAGTCCGCAATCTCGGCGCTAAGCCTGACAAAGATGGACGCCGAGGCATCACTACCAAATTCGATCTCCACAATTCTGCGCGGCACCTTGAGTGCGTGCCGTGGCGCGTGGCATCACGCCGCGCGGATGGCGCTCGATATCGCGCTGCCGACGCTATGCGTTGCCTGCCGAGAGCCGGTCAATGGCGAAGGTGTCTGCGCAAACTGCTGGGCGAAGCTGTCGTTTATCGCGCCGCCACTTTGCCCGAGGCTCGGCATTCCCTTTGTCTACGATCCCGGTCCCGGATTGTTGTCGATGGAGGCGATATCGGATCCGCCAGCTTATGGGCGCGCCCGAGCTGCGGTGCGCTATGACGATGTCGCACGCACGCTCGTGCATGCGTTGAAATACCAGGACCGCACCGACCTCGCGCCTGCGATGGGACGCTGGATGGCGCGGGCCGGGCGCGAACTGATCGAGCAGAGCGATGCGTTGATCCCGGTGCCGCTGCATTGGCGACGCGGCTGGAGCCGCCGCTTCAACCAGTCCGGCGCCCTCGCCCGCGTCATCGAACGGCAGACCGGGGTCAAGTTGTTGTCTGAAGTGTTGCGCCGCGTTCGGCCAACGCTGCAGCAAATCGGCCTTTCCCGGCCTCAGCGAGCGAGCAACGTACAGGGCGCGTTCAAGGTTGCCGCTGAGAGACAGTCGGAGATTCAGGGCCGGCGCGTGGTTCTGGTCGATGACGTGCTGACCTCCGGCGCGACCGTAGATGCCTGCGCACGGGCGCTTTTACGCGCAAAGGCGGCGTCAGTCGACGTGCTGGTGTTCGCCCGGGTTGTGGACACCCACAAAGCTCCCATATAATCGCGTACTTTTGCGAGATCAGAGCGCGACATGACCGCTGCTATCGAAATTTATACCCGACCGGGCTGCGGCTATTGCAGCGCCGCCAAGTCACTGCTCACGCGTAAAAAGGCCGCTTTCACGGAGCGTGATGTGGCGATCGATCCCGCGATTCGTCAGGAGATGTGGGATCGCGCCGGCGTCGGCGCGACGTTTCCGCAGATTTTTATCGGCGAAATCCATGTTGGCGGCTGCGATGAACTGTATGCGCTGGACCGCGAAGGCAAGCTTGACTCGCTCCTTGCGGCCGAAAAGGCCCAATCATGACCGCTGACATCACCTTCACCGCCGCCATGGTGCAAATGCGCACCGGATTGCTGCCCGAGCCAAGCCTTGAGCAGGGAATACGGCTCATTCGCCAAGCCGCCAGCCAGGGCGCTGATTATGTGCTCACCCCCGAGGTGAGCAATATGATGCAGGCCAACCGGAAGGCGTTGTTCGAGCATCTCTCCAAGGAAGAAGATGATCGCTCTTTAAAGGCGTATCGCGCCCTCGCCTCCGAACTGAAGATCTATCTCCATATCGGATCGCTTGCGCTTCGCGCCTCGCCGGAGCGAGCTGTTAATCGCTCGTTCCTGATCGGGCCGGACGGGATTGTCATCGCAAGCTATGACAAGATCCATATGTTCGATATCGATCTGCCTGACGGCGAGAGCTACCGCGAATCCGCCAATTATCAGCCGGGCGAGACCGCGGTCATTGCCGATCTGCCTTGGGGTCGCATTGGGTTGACGATCTGCTATGACCTGCGCTTTCCGGCGCTCTATCGCGCGCTCGCCGAAAGCGGTGCGTCCTTCCTGGCCGTGCCCTCCGCATTCACCAGGAAAACCGGCGAAGCGCATTGGCACACGCTACTGCGCGCCCGCGCCATCGAGAATGGCTGCTTCGTTTTTGCCGCTGCCCAGGCGGGCATGCACGAAAACAAGCGCGAGACCTACGGTCATTCACTGATCGTAGCGCCTTGGGGCGAGATACTGGCCGAAGGTGACAGCGAGCCTGGCGTCTTCATGGCCCAGATCGATCCGGCCAAGGTGGACACCGCGCGCAGGGCCGTGCCCTCGCTGCAGCACGGCCGCCGCTTCAGCGTGGCCGATCCCAAGGCAGGCCCCGAACATCTGCACCTGGTGCGAGGATCGGCATGATCCGTTACGCGCTGCAATGCGACCGCGGCCATGGGTTTGAAAGCTGGTTTCAAAACTCATCCGCCTACGAGACGCAGGTCAAGCGCAAGCTGGTGAACTGTCCCGGTTGCGGCTCGGCCAATGTCGAAAAAGCCATCATGGCTCCGCAGATCGTCAGCAAGAAGGCTCGCGCGGTGGAAAAGGCGCCCACGCCCACCACTGATGTCGCGCCGCCCGCCTCAACGCCGCTCCTGATGTCAGAAGAACGCGAACTCCGCGCCAAGCTGAAGGAATTGCGCGATCATATTGTGAAGAGCGCCGACAATGTCGGCGAGCGTTTTCCCAACGAAGCTCGCAAGATGCATTACGGCGAAATCGAGCACCGTCCAATCTACGGTGAGGCTTCATCGGATGAAGCCCGCGCTTTGATCGAAGAAGGCGTGGAAGTAACTCCGCTGCCGGTCCTACCCGACGACCGGAATTGACGGCAGCATACACTGCATCCGATCGCGGCCGAGGCGGTGGTGATCGCCCAAGCGCGCTGAACATTCTTACACTGAGACCAGCAGGGCTACGCCCGCCACGATCAGCACGATTCCCAAAAGCTCCCGCGCCGATACCGGCTGCTTGAACGAGTAATAAGCAACTGCCTGCGCGAACAGCACCTCAACCAGCGCCAGTGTGCGCACATTGGCGGCGGCCGTGAGCGCGAAGGCCAGGAACCAGAACTGCGACGCGAACGCGCCCATGAAGCCGGCGAACATCGATGGCCGCCACAGGCCCAAAATTTTACTCAGCACCTCCGGCGCCCGCGCCAGGAGGTAGATTGTCAGCACCAACGTCTGCACGAACAGTCCGAACACCAGCGTATATGACGCGGCGGTTACGAACGATACGTCCGGCACAGTGATGATCGCGCCGCGAAATCCAATCGCCGACAGCGCGAATGCCGCCGCAGCGACCAGGCCGGTAAGCGTCGGCTTCAATTCGGCAAATCCTTTTTCGCCGCCCGGGCGTAGCGCTGTAATCACCACGCCGACAGTCGCGATCAGGATCGCCACTATCTTGAGAAAGGTGAGATCATCGCCAAGAAAGACAAAGCCGAAAATCGCGGTCTGGATTGCCTCGGTCTTGAGATACGCCGTCGTCACCACAAACGAACGATCGTTCATGGCCAGCAGCATCAGTCCGGTAGCCACGATCTGGCTAAGCGCGCCGAGCAAGAGCCACGGCCAGAACGCCGTCGGCGGCCACGGCACCCGGTCACCGGATGCGACGATCACCACCGCGAAGAACAGGATCGAGAACGGAAAGCCGAACAGGAAGCGAATATTGGTGGCGCCCCAGGTGCCCAGCGGTGCTGTCAATTGCCGCTGCATCGCATTGCGCGCGACCTGCCCGAGCGCGGCGGTGACGGTGAAGGGAATCCAGAGCGAGGTGATGCCAAACATATGCGGAGGATCTGTCAGGGGAAGAAATGGGGCCACCCTGCATGTGTGGCCGAGAGCGGTCAACCGTCAGCACTGCATGCTACGTCAACCCAGCGTGCGATCGACCACGCGGCGACCAGAACCGAGCGAGCGCCAAAGCTCAGAGCTACAGTCCCTCGGCCAGCACCATGTAGTTCACGTCCATGTCGGAGGAGAGACTCCAGCGATCGCCGAACGGGCTATAGACCACGCCGGTCTGATCGGTGATGGTGAGCTTGTTTTGGCTGAGATAATGCGCTAGTTCGTCAGGAGTGACGAACTTGTCCCATTGATGCGTTCCGCGCGGCAGCCATCGCAGCACATACTCCGCCCCGACGATCGCGAGTGCGAAACTTTTCCAATTGCGGTTCAAGCTCGAAATCACCATCAGTCCGCCGGGTTTCAGCATCGCCGCGCATCGACTGATAAACACGCCGACATCGGTGACATGCTCGATCACTTCCATCGCCAGCACGATGTCAAAGCGCTCACGCGGGTCCATCTGCTCGATCGTGGTGCAGCGATAATCGATTGAAAGGTGCCCCTTCTCGGCATGATGGCGAGCGGCGGCGATGTTGCTGGCGGAGGGATCCACACCGATCACCTGCGCGCCCAGTCGGGTAAACGGCTCACACAATAAGCCGGCACCGCACCCGATATCGAGGATACGCAAGCCGGCCAGGCAGTTCAGGCTTTTGGCGTTGCGCTCGAACTTGCGGCATGCGGCATCCCGGATATAGCTCAGCCGTAGCGGATTGATCTTGTGCAGTGGGGCCATGTTGCCCTTGGGGTCCCACCATTCGTCAGAGAGCCTGGAAAATTTTGCCACCTCGGCAGGGTCGACTGTGGTGGCCGGGCCCGGAGAAGCATTTTCAGGTGAATCTTGTTGCATGATCATGGGATGACGCGCCGCTCCTATCGCGCGGTGATGTAATTGCGAAACGCAAGCGGCGAGGCGATGGTCGAGATAGTCTCCTTGCCCTCCCCCACGCCGAGGATCGTCACGTCACCGTAATTGAGAATGCGGCCGAGTATGCTTTGGTTCACGTCAACACTTTCCACCTTGTCGAGGCTCATCTCAAAGGTTCGCCGCTTGATGAATCCGGTTTTGTGAACGACGCGCAGATTGGTGACGTCCGTTTCCGTGGTCCAGCGGTGAAACCAGGCCCTCGCCGTCCAATACACCGCCACGATCGCTATCACCGCCGCAGCCGCAAGGCAGAGCAAAATAATGCTTTCAGTGGTGGTCGCGCGCGACAGGACGAGGAGGATGATAACCACGATCCAGGCCAGGATCGCAGGCATGTAGAAGATCCAGTGTGCGTTGGTCGAATACAGTAGCCTCTCGCCCGGCTGCAGGATTTCCTCGATATAACGCCCCATAATCTGGCCTCGAACTCCCTGGCGCTACGCTATCCCAGACACTGGCGGTCACACTGGAACCCGGTTGCTTGCCCCGAACCGCACCGCTATGTATACGCGCCTTTTGGCCGGCGCGCCTCCGTTTCCGCGCAGGTCCCTAACACGCAACCCCTCAAGGAATGTATCACTCGCCATGGGCCGCCTCGTCATGAAATTCGGCGGCACGTCGGTCGCCAATATCGAGCGTATCCGCAACGTCGCGCATCATGTGAAGCGCGAGGTGGATGCCGGTCATGATGTCGCCGTTGTGGTGTCGGCGATGGCCGGCAAAACCAACGAACTGGTGGAATGGTGCCGCGAAGCATCGCCGATGCATGATGCGCGTGAATACGATGCGGTGGTGGCGTCCGGCGAGCAGGTTACAGCCGGGCTGCTGGCGATCGTACTGCAGCGGCTTGGAATTCAGGCCCGCTCCTGGCAGGGCTGGCAGGTTCCGATCACGACGAGCGACGCCCACGCTTCGGCCCGCATTCTCGAGATCGACGGGAGCGAACTGATCAAGCGTTTCAAGGAGCGCAACGAAGTCGCGGTGATCGCCGGCTTCCAGGGCATCAACCCGCAGACCGAGCGAATCACCACGCTTGGGCGCGGCGGTTCCGATACGTCGGCGGTGGCGATCGCGGCTGCGATTCATGCCGACCGTTGCGATATCTACACCGATGTCGATGGCGTCTACACTACCGACCCTCGCGTAGTGCCGAAGGCTCGGCGGCTCGGTAAGATTGCTTTCGAAGACATGCTGGAACTGGCGTCGCAGGGCGCCAAAGTACTGCAGGTGCGCTCGGTGGAACTCGGGATGGTGCATAATATACCGGTGTTCGTCCGATCCAGTTTCGACAAGCCCGAGGATATCGACCCGCACGGCACCCCGCCGGGCACGTTGATCTGCAGCGAGGAGGAAATCATGGAAAGCCACGTTGTCACCGGGATCGCGTTTTCCAAGGACGAAGCCCAGATCTCCGTGCGGCAGATCGAGGACAAGCCGGGCGTTGCCGCCACGATCTTCGGCCCGCTCGCGGCCGCCAATATCAACGTCGACATGATCGTGCAGAACGTGTCGGAAGATGGCGCCACCACCGATCTTACCTTCACGGTGCCTGCTTCCGATTACGCCCGGGCGCGCGACACCATCGCCTCGGCGAAGGGCAAAATCGGGTACGCACGGCTCGACACCGCCACCGACGTGGCGAAAGTGTCGGTGATCGGCAGCGGCATGCGCAGCCACGCCGGCGTGGCGGCTCAGGCGTTTGCGGCCCTCGCCGCGCGCAACATCAACATTCGCGCCATCACCACCTCTGAGATCAAGTTTTCGGTGCTGATCGATACTGCCTATACAGAGCTTGCGGTTCGAACGCTGCACACGCTCTATGGACTCGATCACGTTTAGAAAGATTCTCCGGCGCGATCGGCACAATTGTCCTGAGATCGCGTCTCAAACGTTATATTTTGCGCAACAGGCTAGGACCCGCGCGCGCAATCTGGCGAATTGTGCGCCGCTTAGCACCCGCAGCATTTGGCCTCTGAAGTCCGGCATCGCATGTGGCAGGGGTTTTGCTTGGCAAAGCAAGGCTCGATTCGCTATACGGCCAGAGGGGTGGGCTGCTGAGACTGTGCAACAGTTTTGGTGATGCTGATTCGGCTGGCTTTGCGGGTTGCGGCGGCGCCGAATGGATAAAATTATTATTTTTCTTCGGTTCAATGCCAGTACCGGCCACCCGGCGGGCTGGGTTCGTGAAGGAGGAATTTAGCGTATGCGGAGCGCGTCGGGAGGTCCCCGCGTCTTGCTGAGACGGCTCCGCGAAACCATGGCGGAGCAGGTTAGCGCTCAGGAGCGGCTGGACAAGATCGTGGTTCTGATCGCGGCCAATATGGTGGCCGAGGTCTGTTCGACCTATGTGCTGCGCGTCGATAACACGCTCGAACTTTATGCCACCGAGGGCCTTAATCGTGACGCTGTGCACAGGACTGTCCTGAGCGCGCATGAAGGTCTGGTCGGTCTGGTCGCAAGCGAAGCGACGCCTCTCAATCTGAGTGATGCCCAAAGCCACCCGGCGTTCTCGTTCCGCCCGGAGACCGGCGAAGAAATCTACCACTCGTTCCTCGGCGTCCCCATTCTGCGCGCCGGCAACACGCTCGGCGTGCTGGTGGTGCAAAACCGCGCCAAGCGCACCTATGTCGAGGAGGAGGTCGAGGCGCTGCAGACCACCGCCATGGTGCTGGCGGAAATGATCGCCTCGGGCGAACTGTCCGCGTTGGCCCAGCCCGGCGCCGAACCGGCCGCGCGGCATTCCCTGCACAAGAACGGCGCCATCCTCTCTGATGGCATCGCGCTCGGTCATGTCGTGCTGCACGAGCCGCGCGTAGTCATCACCAACTACATTGCCGAGGACCTGCCCAAGGAAATCAAGCGGCTCGACACCGCCCTCGCAAA
>JAICIT010000071.1 GCA_025960445.1 Bradyrhizobium sp.
GCCAAGCACAAGAGCCCGGGCGGCACCACCGCCGTATCCACCTGTGGCGCGAACCCCGGCATGGTGTCCTGGTTCGTCAAGCAGGCGCTGCTCGACATCGCCCGCGACACCAACACGCCATTCAACGAGCCGAAAGGTCGGGAGGGCTGGGGCCAACTGGCCCACAAGCTCGGCGTCAAAGGCATCCATATCGCCGAACGCGACACTCAGCGTTCCAAGAAACCAAAGATGATGAAGGTGTTCGTCAACACGTGGTCGGTGGAGGGGTTCGTCTCGGAGGGCATGCAACCGGCCGAACTCGGCTGGGGCACGCACGAGAAGTGGATGCCCGACAATGGCCGCGTGCACGATTACGGCTGCGAGGCGGCGATTTATCTGCTGCAGCCCGGAGCCAACACGCGCGTCCGCTCATGGTGTCCGACACCGGGACCGCAATACGGCTTTCTGGTCACGCACAATGAGTCAATCTCGATAGCGGATTATTTCACGGTGCGGGATGGTGCCAATGTAATCTATCGGCCAACCTGTCACTACGCCTATCACCCCGCCAATGATGCGGTGCTCTCATTGCACGAGATGTTCGGCGCCACCGGCAAGATGCAACCGAAGTGGCACATACTCGATGAGAATGAGATCGAGGACGGTATCGATGAACTTGGCGTGCTGCTCTATGGGCATGGCAAGAATGCCTATTGGTACGGGTCTCAGCTCTCGATCGAGGAAACGCGGGCGATCGCGCCATACCAGAATGCCACGGGCATGCAGGTCTCATCCGCGGTCCTGGCAGGCATGGTCTGGGCGCTGGAAAATCCGACCGCAGGAATCGTCGAGGCCGACGAGATGGATTTCCGCCGCTGCCTGGAAATCCAGCGGCCGTATCTGGGGCCGGTGAAGGGCTACTATACCGACTGGACGCCACTCACCGATCGTCCGGGTCTTTTTCCGGAAGACATCGACCCATCAGATCCCTGGCAATTCAGGAACGTGCTGGTGCGATAAAGTCGCCGGTGGTTCCGCGACATTGAAATCGCGAATGTTATTTCTCCTTGATGGGCGGCGCCATCTTTTCCGCAGGAGCAGGCGGCAGCGCGGCCTTCGCGCCTTCCTTTTGCGCTTGCGGATCAGGCCTGGCGGGTTCGGGCGCCGGCGTGGTCGGACGCTGGCCGCCTGGTTTGGATGGTGCGGGCGCGTTCTCCTGGCTGGGTGACGGCGAGGACTGCAGCGGCTGGGTTGCCTGCGCCATCACGTGATCGCGGCTTGATAGTTGGACCAATGCCAACGCGCACATCAACAAACCAACGACCACCATGACGGCCGCCAGCAAAAAATCCCTCATGTAGGCACGTCTGCTGTCTTCAAGGGCCATCGGGTCACCGCTGGTTATCAGCGGTATCAACGGAGGCCGGAACGCATTGTTCCGGACGGAACACGCGAGCGCGTTTAAACCTCGAGCAGCCCAGCCTCGCCGTCATCGGTAGCGAACGCCAGCAGCGTGCCTTTCGCGTTCCAGGCTAATCCCGTGACGGGGGCGCTGCCGTTCCTGTGCACCAGGATCTCGGCGCCATCAGCCAGACGCACCAGCAGGACCGTGCCGTCGCCATAGCCGGCAGCGAGGATGTCCTGCTTCGGATGACATGCCACTGTCGAGACTCGAGCCTGCAGGGGAGCCAGCATCGCGGGCTCCTTGCCCATCGGCCCATCCTTGCCGGCGAACGGCCACATGATCACGGTATCCGCACCGGAGGTGGCCAGCGCCTTTCCCCCTGCGCTCCACGACAGCGACCGGACCCGTCCCGGATAGCCGGTCATGCGCATGTGCCTCGCATCTGCGAGCCGCCAGCCGTGCAGCGCCGGCTCGTGCATCGCGGTCACCAGAAACTTGTTGTCAGGGCTGAACGTCACGGCGAGATGCGAGCCCGCCCATTCCAGGACTTCGGGCTTTGCGGTCATGTTGGGAAACCAGAGGGTCACCCCGTTGTAATGCGCTACCGCGAGCCGCAGGCCCTTGGGCGCGAACGCCAACCCTCCGACCGTCGATGGCGCATCAAAAGATTTCTCCTCGTTCGTGCCGCCGCGAATGAAAGCGGTTTTGCCGGCCGACCACGCCACCGCGCCGTCCGGATGTAGCGCGACGTTGTCGATCCAGCGTCGCTTCGCGTCGGTCGCAAGCAGTTTGACCTCGCCGCTTGCATCGAGGCTCACCAGCTTGCCATCGTCGCCGCCCATGACAATGCGCGTGCCATCCGTTGTCGCGCACAAAATTCCGCTACTGTGAACAGCTACCCGCGAGACGTCGCCTTGCACGTTCACCAGATAGACGTTCTCCTCGGCGCCAACGAACGCCGCGTTATCTCCGAGAAACTGCACTGAGGTGACGGGCGCGCCAATATTGACCTGGCGCACCTTGTCGGTGACGGAAACAATCGAGCCTGTATTCTCGCCGGCCTGGAAATCTTTCATCGCGCGGTAATACAGCTCTCGAAACCGTCGCGTATCGTCTGCTCAGGCAACTCCCGACCGATGAAGACGAGCCGACTCTCGCGTGGTTCACCTTCTTTCCAGGCGCGCTGGTGATCGCCTTCGAGCATCATATGCACGCCCTGAAACACATAACGGTCATCGTCGTCGCTGAAAGCCAGGATGCCTTTCGAGCGCAGGATTTTCTGCCCCTCGCTTGCGACCAGGTTCTGAAGCCAGGGCATGAATTTGCTGGGGTCGAGCGGTTTATCCGAACGCAGCGAGAGCGACTGCATTTCCTCATCATGATAGTGCTTCAGACCATGGCCGTGATCGTGGTCGTGGTGGTGATCATGCTCGTGATGCTCATGGCCGTGATGATCATGGCCGTCGCCCGCCTCGAGAAACTCGGGCTCGAGTTCGAGGATTCGGTCAAGATCGAAGGCGCCGCGCTCCAGCACGTCGGACAGAGCCACCTTGCAGCGCTCGGTGCGATGCAGCTTCGCATAAGGATTGATCGCGCGAATCCGCGCTTCCACCTCAGCCAGTTCAGCCTTGGAGACGAGATCGGACTTGTTGAGCACGATCACGTCAGCGAAGGCGATCTGGTTCTTGGCTTCCGGCGCGTCCTTGAGACGGTCGCTCAGCCATTTGGCGTCGGCGACGGTCACTACCGCATCGAGGCGCGCATTCTTTTGCACGTCCTCATCCACGAAGAAGGTCTGTGCTACGGGCGCTGGATCCGCCAAACCAGTGGTCTCAACGATGATGGCGTCGAACTTGCCCTTGCGCTTCATTAGGCCATCGAGGATGCGCACGAGGTCGCCGCGCACGGTGCAGCAAACGCATCCGTTATTCATCTCAAACACTTCTTCATCGGCTCCGATGATCAGATCGTTATCGATGCCGATCTCGCCGAATTCGTTGACGATCACTGCGTATTTCTTCCCGTGGTTTTCCGACAAGATCCGATTGAGAAGCGTGGTCTTGCCCGCGCCGAGATAGCCGGTCAGCACCGTCACGGGAATCTTTTGAGACGTCGGTTCTGGCATTTCAACTCCGAATAGTGGGACTTGAGGCGCACATGCAGCGGGGTGGCCCCCGCCTACTCGGCCAGCGCGCTCGTCAGGGCCTTTATATTGTGCCTGACCATATCAATGTAAGTGGGGGCATCGCCCTTTTCGCCCGTCAAGCTGTCCGAATATAGCGTCCCGCCAACTCTGGCCCCGGTCTCGGCCGATATCCGTCGGATCAGCCGCGGATCGCTGATATTTTCCAGGAATACGGCCGGGATTTTTTCGGTTTTGATCTGGGTAATGATCCCGGCAATATCGCGGGCGCTGGCCTCCGATTCCGTGGACACCCCGATTGGTGCGATGAATTCGATTCCGTAGGCAGATGCGAAATAGCCAAAGGCATCATGGGTCGAGATCACCTTGCGCCGGCTTGACGGAATTCGCGCAATCTCCTCGCGCACCTCGCGGTCGAGCGCATCCAGCTTTGCCAGATAGATGTCCGCCCGGCTGCGAAATACGCCGGCATCACCGGGATCGGCCGCGACAAGTGCGTCACGAATGTTCGTCACATAGATCTTGGCGTTAGGTACCGACTGCCAGGCGTGGGGATCCGCATCGGAGCCGACCTTGAGCGGCGCGAGGCCTTCGGTTGCCGTAACTATCGGAGCCTTGCTACCGGAAGCATGCAGCAGTCGGGGGAGCCAACCCTCCAGACCCAGACCGTTGATGACCAGCAGCCTCGAGTCGGCAATCCTTCTGGCATCCGAAGGCGTCGGCGCATAGACGTGCACATCGCCGTCGGGACCAACTAACGTGCTTACTCTGACTCGATCGCCGCCGACGTTTTGCACGAAATCGCCAAGAATTGAAAAGCTGGCGATAACGTTGAGACGATCCTGCGCGCGCGCCGGCAACGCAATCGCAAGGACAACAAAAATGAGTCCGAGCCGAAAACGCCGCATTGCGTTCTTCCCGCTAGGCTTCGAGGTGTCGGCCGGGGAACATCTGCCTGATCAGGCCGCCGACAGTGCCGAACAACACGGAGGCGACATACAGCGTTGCGCTCACCAGAATGATGGCCGGACCCGAAGGAACCTTGGTCTGGAACGACAGCACCAAACCCGCATAACCCGACACAAAGGCGCTTGCGACCGCGATGCAGATCATAGCGGTCAGATCGCGTGACCAGAACCGTGCGATGCCGGCGGGCAGGATCATCAGCCCAACCGCTAGCAGCGTGCCGAGTGCCTGAAAACCGCTGACCAAATTGATGACGACGAGAGCCAGAAACGCCAGATGTGACGGCGCGCCGGCTCGACTCACTGTGCGAAGGAATACGGGATCGACGCTCTCGATCACCAGCGGCCGGTAGATCACGGCCAACACGATCAGGGTGATGGTTGCGTTCGAGGCGATCACCAGCAGGGTAGCATCATCCATGGCGAGGATGTTGCCAAACAGCACGTGCAGCAAATCAATGTTGGTTCCCTTGATCGAAACGATCGTGACACCGAGCGCCAGTGAAACCAGGTAGAAGGTCGCCAGCGACGCGTCTTCCTTCAGCCCGGTCGAACGCGCCACCACGCCGGCGAGAATGGCTACGCTAAACCCCGCGATCAATCCGCCGGTTGTCATCGCAAACAGATTGAGACCCGAAAGCAGGAAGCCGATCGCCGCGCCCGGCAGGATCGCATGCGCCATTGCGTCGCCGACGAGGCTCATCCGCCGCAGCATCAGAAACACGCCGATTGGGGCTCCGCCGAGCGCGAGTGCAACAACAGCGGCAAGCGCCCGGCGCATGAATTCAAATTCGGTGAAGGGCGCGATCAGCGCGGCATAAATCGTCGCAGCGGCATTCATCGGGTCAGGCCGCCTGGGACGGTAGGTCATCCACGGCGCAGGCAGCGGCAGAGTCGTCAAACGCTTCGCACATCCGCCGCGCTTCCGCGAGGTTCTCCACGTTCAGAACGTCAGAGGTCAAGCCCCAGGCGACCGGTCCTCGCGCCAGCAGCATCGTTTCGGGGAAATTGGCGCGCACCAGATCCATGTCGTGCAGCGCCGCCAACACCGTTCGCTTTTCGGCATGCCAGCGCCGCAGCAACGCCACGAGATCGGCCGAGGTTTTGGCATCGATGGCGTTGAATGGCTCGTCCAGCACGATCAGCCGCGCATCCTGCAACAACACCCGAGCGAACAGCATGCGCTGCATCTGCCCGCCCGAGAGCGTGCCGATCGCGCGGTTTTCAAAACCGTTCAGTCCGACTGCGGCGAGCGCCTGCGCGATCCGGTCGCGCACGGCCTTACCCATGCCTCCTAATAGGCCGACACGGCGCCAGAGTCCGGTGCCAACGAAATCGTACACCGAGATCGGAAAACTACGGTCGACATCGACGGTCTGCGGCAGATACGCGATATCCCGGAGATCGAGACCGCCGGTTTCGATGGAGCCGGCCAGCGGTTTGAGAATGCCGGCGATGCCGCGAAGTAGCGTGGATTTGCCCGCCCCGTTGGGACCGACAACCGCAACCAGCGCGCCGGACGAGATTTCGCCTGACAGATGATGCACCGCCGGGTGCCGATCGTAGCCCAGCGTCACGTCGCGGAATCGCACGGGCGCGGTCATTCTCATCGCATGGCCAGCCAGACGACAGCCCAGAGACAGGCGCTTACCGCCATCGCCGCGCCGAACCGGGAGACCACGGTCATGCGCAGGATCGACCAGGGCGCCGCCTGTGCCGGATGGGGCGAAGCCGGCCCATGGCTGTGCGAATGCACGTGGCCGTGCTCATGGCTAACGCTGTGATGCGGAGCGGCGGGACCGGTCATGGGATAATGTTATATTATAACATTACCACTGTCCAGAACGTGGATTTCGGGCTTGTTTGGGCTGTTCACGTCAGATGACGAACCAGCGCCAGACCGGCGAACAGGCCCGCAATCGAAAGAACCACCGAGCCCAGCACGTAGATTAGCGTGAGTGCGATCTGGCCACGCTCATAGAGCAGCGCAGCGTCAAGCGAGAACGCGGAAAAAGTGGTGTACCCGCCGAGCACGCCGGTCATCAAAAACAGACGCCAATGCTGCGACGGTCCGCCCTTGAAGGCGAGATAGCCCGCGACCAGCCCCATGATGATCGAGCCGGTGATATTGATGATGAACGTGTGATACGGAAAGTCCGTCCCGAACGCGCGCGCGCTGGCGACGTTAATGGTGTGGCGTAGCGACGAACCAAGCCCCCCACCAATAAAGATCAGAACATAGTTCATCCGAAGCTGCTTCCCCCAACACCGGCCGAACGGTTTTGCCGCAACCGCGTAACCCTCGCAACAAGCAAAACAGGCAACGTTGAGGGCGGCAACCGGTGCTGCCGCCCTCATATCAATGAGTAAGGAGTGTCAGAGCTTTGAGAACAACTGCTCGACATACTCCCAGTTCACCAGATGATCGACGAACGCCTTCAGGTAATCCGGCCGGCGGTTGCGATAATCGATGTAGTAGGAGTGCTCCCAGACGTCGACGCCAAGGACAGGCGTACCGCCATGGACCAGCGGATTTTCGCCGTTGGCCGTTTTGGTCACCTCGAGCTTGCCATTCTTCATCGTGAGCCAGGCCCAGCCCGAGCCGAATTGTGAGGCGCCGGCGGCCGCGAAATCGGTCTTGCATTTTTCCAGCCCACCGAGATCGTCATTGATCTTCTTTTCCAGCCGGCCAGGTAATTTGCTGCCGCCGCCGTTGGGCTTCATCCAATTCCAGAAATGCAGGTGATTGTAGTGCTGGCCGGCATTGTTAAAGACGGCGGCATTCTTGCCGAACGAAGATTTGACGATCTCCTCGAGGGATTTGCCCTCGAATTCGGTCCCCTTGATCGCGTTATTTCCGTTGGTCACGTAAGCCTGATGATGCTTGTCGTGGTGAAATTCCAGCGTTTCCTTGGACATATGGGGTGCAAGGGCGTCATAGGCGTAAGGCAGGTTGGGGAGCGTAAAGGTCATGGGGTGATGTCCGCACTGAGGGAAGACGAGACTTAACGGAACCTCTTATAGAAGGTTCCGCTGGGCCGAAATACCGCTATTTGGCAGAACAGCGCCCCGGACAACGCAACGCGTCCGCCCGCAAAAGGGCCAGGAAATCAATGAGCATCGAAGTCGAGGTTTTGAACGGAAGCGAATCCTGGCCGATCGCAGAACCCCTTTTCAAGGAGGTCTGGCCGCCCGAAGTGGTCCAAACACTGCCGTGGGCGGGCATCGTCTTTGCCCACGCGGACCTGCGTGTCCTGGTTCAGACTGAAGCTGGTGAAGCTGTGTGCCATGTCGGCATGTACCGGCGCGAGGTGACATGGAATGGACGCAGGATGCGCGCCGGCGGAATCGGCGGCGTTCTGACCCGCGAAAACTACCGCCGTCATGGACATGCGAGCGTTGCGCTCAATGCGGCCATTCAAACCTTGAAGCATGAAGGCTCAGCCGACTTTGCGTTGCTGTTTTGTGAGCCGCAGAACGCGCCGTTCTACATGGGCCGGGGGTGGAAGCCGTTCGACGGCGAAATCTATGCGGAGCAACCGCAGGGGCGAGTTCGCTTCGAGGCAATAGCGCCCTATGTTTACGAACTCAGGCGGGCGCCGCGGCAGGGCACGATCGACCTATGCGGGCTGCCCTGGTGACCTCTGCACCCCTGGGGCTGGCTTTTCCAACATCCTTGCCATAGTATGTCAGTCATAATCTAATAGCCAGTCCGCCCGTCGGGCTGAGATAATGGTGACGCATGACGATTGACGCTCCGCTGGACGCCTCTCCAGTCAGCGCCCCCATACAAAGCCTGGTGACGTCGCCCATCCTGCCGACCCTATTGCGGCTGGCTCTTCCCAATATGGTTGCGATGTTCGGCTCCACGCTGGTTGCAGTCGCCGAGACGTCCTATATCGGCCGGCTCGGAACGGAGCCGCTGGCAGGCATCGCGCTGGTTTTTCCGTTCGTCATGCTTACGCAGATGATGTCGGCGGGCGCCATGGGGGGTGGTGTTTCGTCGGCGATCAGTCGGGCGCTGGGCGCCGGAGACCGCGAGCGCGCGGGGATCCTAGCGCTGCATGCGGCCGTTATCGGCAC
>JAICIT010000072.1 GCA_025960445.1 Bradyrhizobium sp.
ATGTCCGACAACTCGCGCTTGACGACGCCGATAAGATCACTATCCGCGAGCTGGGCGCCGCCGCGGCTGCTCTCCGCAAACGCGGCAAACATTCCATGCTGCTGTTCGAGATGGCGCAGAATGTCCTGCAGCCCATCCTCGACCGGTCCCAGGTCGACCGCAGCACGTTGTTCACTAGACGCTTCGAGTCGTTCGAGCAGATAGGTCACCCGCTGTTCAAGATGAGCGAATGTGGATGCGCTGTCGTTCCCGGCCGGCATCCGGTCGATGCGGTCGGATAATGCGCGCAGCGCGTTTTCGAATTGCTGGCCACCCTCGCTTGCCCCCGTGATGTGGCGGTCCTCCAGCGTCGAGGCCAAAGCAGCAATGCGTTTCTCAAGCATTGCAAAGGAGTCGCTGCTGTTATCCGACCGGGCAAGCTGGTCGACCTTGGACGACAGCGTATGAACGTCGGCGCTGAGCCGGGTCAGCGCGTCCGTTGAGGCGACATTGGAGACGATGGCCCGAAGCGCGGTGATTGCGCTTTCCAGCTGGCGCACGGTGGAGGGGTCATCATTGGCGCGTAAAATCAGGTCAAGCTTGGCGCCGAGATTGCGGATCGCCTCGTCGTAGCCAGCCAGTTGCTCGGCCGGCGTAAGCGAACCGAGCACTTCGCGAATTTCGCCGAGCGCCCGCTCAATTCCGGCCAGCGCCTGCGTGTCGGTGCCGTTCTGGCGGGTATCGTCGATACGGCGGGAGAGCGAGCGAACCTCATTTTCAATGGATTCTATCGCGCGGCGCGGCATCGCATCGGTGATCGCAACGCGAATTTCCGCCAGCTCGCTCCGGAACGCCGCGATGGATCGTTCAATCCCGTCGGGCCGTTGCAACGCTTCGATCTGGCTGGTGATATTCAACAGATGGCGTTCGAGACTTGAAAAATCCGGACCCGGGGCAGGCGGTAGCGCGGGCGGTGGATCGACCCGCGGCGCTGATTGCCGAGATCCGCCGGTGTCAAGCTCGATCTGGCGCGCAGCGATTTCCGCGATCGCCAAATCAAGCGAAGCTGGGCTAAGCGGCTGCGGCGAACGATAGGTCTGGGCAGCCGCCCTTTCGACCATCTCGACCTGACGTTGCCTGTCCTGGAGTTGGGCATGTCGCCCCGAAGCGGAGTTCACAACCTGCGAAAGGCGCGCATCCAGCCGCGAGAGGGCGTCGTTCAACTGGTTCGCAACGTCGCCCTGGTCGCCGGCGCGCCGCGCCGGACGCGAGATCTGTTCGATCTGACGGGTGATCGAATCCAGCCGGTGGTGAATATCGGCAACGTCACTCCTCAGTTCGCCGCCAGTGTTCTGGGCGGTGCCAGGATCAGCCGCGGGGTAGTCGCCGATAGTCGACTTGAGCCAGTCGTTCAACGACATGCCGGCGCGCAGGGCGGCGGCCTCGGCCCTTTCGCGCACTGTCGGATCGATCGCTTCAGCACTCCACGGTACGCGCGAATTCATGACCTCGTCCGGTTTCGACTTCGGCGCGCTACCTGCGCCCTCAGCCTTCCCGCGCGTCCCTGAAAAGAGACAGGTGAATTCGGCGCAGGTCGTCTGCCTCGGACTTCGACTTTTTCGTGTTACGGTAAATAAGCCGTTAAGGATTTGGATCGCCGGCCCAAAAGTTGTCTCAGCCCTGGAAATCGGACCGCCTGCGCGATCTCGCTCTCGCCGGGTCGGTCACCTCGTCGCAGCGATGGCTAAAGGGCTGCCGTGGGCTATCGAACCGACTACGTTCGCCGACTGAATAGTTTAATTGCTGCGCTGCAAAATCTCCTTTATTGGAGCGTCAGCGAGCGGAGAGGAAATCATGCCGATCTACAAAGCACCCGTCGAAGATGTCAATTTCCTGCTCAATGACGTGTTTCAGATCGACCGCTACGATAATCTTCCTGGATTCAGCGATGCCTCGGCGGACGTGCGGGAAGCGGTTCTCTCGGAAGCTGCAAAGCTATCGGAAGAAGTCCTTCAGCCGCTCAACCGTGTTGGCGACCTCGAAGGTTGCACTCGCCACGAAGATGGCAGTGTCACGACACCGAAGGGGTTCAAAGAGGCGTTCAAAAAGGTGACTGAGGGCGGCTGGCTCGGCCTGTCTGCTCCCGCTGAATATGGCGGACAGGGATTGCCGGTGACGCTGAGTCAGGCGGTCAGTGAATTCCAGTGCTCGGCCAACATGGCGTTTTCGATGTATGGCGGCCTGACCATGGGCGCGACCGCCGCGCTGATGGTGCATGGCAGGCCCGAGCAGAAGAAAATGTTCGTGCCCAAGATGGTGGCCGGAGAATGGACCGGCACCATGAATCTCACCGAGCCACAATGCGGCACTGATTTGGGCCTGTTGCGCACCAAGGCCGTCAAGCAGGCCGATGGCAGTTACAAGATCACCGGAACCAAGATTTTCATTTCGGCCGGCGAACATGATCTCGCGGAAAACATCATCCATCTTGTGCTGGCGCGGATCGAGGGGGCTCCCGCAGGCATCAAAGGCGTGTCGCTGTTCGTCGTGCCGAAGATCCTGGTCAATGCCGACGGAACGCTCGGCGCTCGCAACGGCGTCACTTGCGGTTCGATCGAACACAAAATGGGCATTCACGGCAATTCCACCTGTGTGATGAATTACGACGGCGCCGTCGGCTGGTTGATCGGCGAGGAAAACCGGGGCATGCAGGGCATGTTCGTGATGATGAACGAAGCCCGGCTCGGCGTGGCCGTGCAGGGCCTGGCGCAGTCGGAAGTCGCCTATCAGAACGCGGTCGCCTATGCCCGTGAGCGTTTGCAGGGCCGTTCGCTATCGGGACCAAAGGCGCCGGACAAACCGGCAGATCCGATCATCGTGCATCCAGACGTGCGCCGCACGTTGCTTACCATTCGCGCCTTCAACGAGGCCGCGCGCGCGATGGTGGTGTGGACCGCGTTGAAAAGCGATGTCGCCCATCGCTCCAGCGATCCGAAGGACCGACAGGAGGCTGACGATCACATGGGGCTGATGACGCCAGTGTTGAAGGGCGTTCTCACCGATGTCGGATTTTCGAATGCCGTGTTGGCGCAGCAGATGTATGGCGGCCACGGCTACATCGCCGAACAGGGCATGGAACAATTCGTGCGCGACGCCCGCATCGCGATGATCTACGAGGGGGCCAACGGCATTCAGGCGCTGGACCTCGTGGGGCGCAAATTACCCCGCGACGGAGGTCGCGCAGTGATGGCGTTCTTCTCCGAGGTTATGAACTTCGTCAAGGAGCATGGAGCCGGCGAGGCGATGAAGCCGTATACCGGGCCGCTGAGCACCGCGCTCGGTCATCTGCAGCAGGCGACCACCTGGCTGATGCAGAACGCAATGATGAAGCCCGACAATGCGGGAGCCGCCGCGACCGATTACATGCAACTGTTCGGACTGGTGACCTTTGCCTACATGTGGGCGCGGATGGCGAAAGTAGCGCAGGAAAAGATTGCATCCGGTGCTGTGACGCCCCATGTGAGCACCAAGCTGGTAACCGGCCGTTTCTTCATGGAACGGATGCTGCCGGAGACTTCAGTTCATCTCGCGCGCATTCAGTCCGGATGCGCCACCACCATGGAGCTGGCGGCGGAAGCGTTCTGATCCAATCGAATCTTCCAGCGCCACTCTTTTCATAAGTAAGCTGCCGAATTCCGCGACATCGTTCGACCGAATTTTCTTTATGTGATGATCCTCATACCAGGAGGGCGTTATGCCTGAGGCCTATATCTACGATCACGTTCGCACGCCGCGCGGCCGCGGCAAGCCCGACGGAGCATTGCACGAAGTGACCGCGGTGGCGCTGGCGACCGCGCCTCTTAGGGCACTCAAGGAGCGCAATAATCTCGGCGAAGGCACTGTTGACGACGTCATCCTCGGGGTCGTCGATCCGATCGGCGAGGCTGGCTCTGACATCGCGCGGTTCGCGGCGCTGAACGCCGGCCTCGGCGAATCCGTCCCTGGCGTCCAGATCAACCGATTCTGCGCCTCCGGACTCGATGCCGTGAATTTCGCCGCGGCCCAAATCATGAGCGGCCAGCACGAACTGGCGATCGGCGGCGGCGCCGAGTCGATGAGCCGCGTCGGCATCGGAGCGTCCGGTGGTGCCTGGCCGATGGACCCCTCCATTGCGGTCCCGGCGTACTTCATGCCGCAAGGGGTTTCGGCTGATCTGATCGCGACCAAATACGGCTTCTCGCGTGATGACGTCGATGCCTATGCGGTGCAAAGCCAGCAGCGCGCCGCGAAGGCGTGGGAAGAAGGCCGATTCAAGAATTCGGTAATCCCGGTGAAGGATGTCAATGGCCTGACCATTCTGGCCAAGGACGAACACATGCGACCCACCACGACGATGCAGTCGCTTGGCCAGTTGCAGCCGTCCTTTGTCACGGTAGGACAGATGGGTGGTTTTGACGCGGTGGCGATCCAATCCCATCCGGAAATCGAGCGTATCAACTATGTCCACCATGCCGGTAATTCCTCAGGGATCGTCGACGGCGCCGGGGCGGTGTTGCTCGGAAGCAAAGAGGCGGGCGCCAGGCATGGGTTGAAGCCACGCGCAAAGATCCGCGCCTTCGCCAATATCGGTTCCGAGCCCGCAATGATGCTGACAGGTCCGGTCGATGTGACCGAGAAGCTGTTCGAACGTTCGGGCATGAACAAATCGGATATCGATCTGTTCGAACTGAACGAGGCCTTTGCGTCTGTCGTGCTCCGCTACATGCAGGCCTTCGATATCGACAACGCCAGGATCAACGTCAATGGCGGAGCTATCGCGCTGGGCCATCCGCTCGGCGCTACCGGCGCGATGATACTGGGCACGGTGCTGGACGAACTGGAACGCACCAACAAATCGACCGCACTGGTCACGTTGTGCATCGGTGGCGGCATGGGCACCGCGACCATCATCGAACGCGTCTAAGAAAATCGGGAGCGACAACATGGCCTTCAAGAATTTCAAGGTTGAGACCGACGGGGACGGGATCGCGCTGGTGACATGGGACATCCCCGGTCGTTCGATGAACGTGCTCGACGAGCCTACACTCGGTGAACTGCAGGAAATCGTGAAGCAGACTTCCACCGATGCCGCGGTCAAGGGCGTCGTCGTCACGTCAGCCAAGGAAGCGTTCTCAGCCGGGGCTGATCTTTCAATGCTCGAAGGCATGAACCGCCGCTACGGCGACGTGCTCAAGGATAAGGGCGAAGTCGCAGCCAACCAGATGCTGTTTGATGAGAGTCGCAAATCGTCGTTGGTGTTCCGGGCGATCGAAACATCGGGCAAGCCGTGGGTCGCGGCAATCAACGGGCTGGCGCTAGGCGGCGGCTTCGAGCTGACGCTGGCCTGCCATTACCGCGTCGCCGCGGAAAACCCAAAGACGCGTTTGGGCCTGCCGGAAGTCAAGGTCGGGCTGTTTCCGGGAGCCGGCGGTACCCAGCGCGTGCCGCGCATCGTACCGCCGCAGGATGCGATGCAACTGCTGCTGAAGGGCGAGGCCGTCAATCTCGCCAGAGCGAAGGCGCTGAAATTGATTGACGCCGTGGTTTCCTCCGCTGACCTGATCAAATCGGCAAAGGACTGGATCAAGGCCGGCGGCAAGGCGCTCGCGCCCTGGGACGACAAAAACTTCAAGCTGCCCGGCGGCCCGGTATATTCGAAAGCCGGCATGATGATGTTTCCCGCCGGAAACGCGATCTTCCGCCGCGAGACCTATGACAACTATCCGGCGGCCCGCGCCATCATGCAGTGCGTGTACGAGGGATTACAGTTGCCAATCGATGCCGCGCTTCGGGTCGAGTCGCGCTATTTCACGCAAATCCTTCGGAGCAAGGAAGCCGCCGCAATGATCCGCAGCCTATTCCTGTCCATGCAGGAATTGAACAAGGGCGCGCGGCGTCCGCAGAACGTGCCCCCGACAAAAGTCAAGAGACTCGCCATCATCGGCGCGGGATTCATGGGCGCCAGCGTCGGTTACGTCTCCGCGCGCGCCGGCATTGACGTGGTGCTGATCGATCGCGATCAGGAAAGCGCCGACAAGGGCAAGGCTCACGCGAAATCCGTGATCGATGGTTTGATCGCCAAGGGTCGCGCCAAGGACACTGATCGCGACGCCATTCTGTCGCGCATCAGCGCCACTGCCGATTACAACGCTTTGAAGGATTGCGACCTGATCATCGAAGCGGTGTTCGAGGATCGCAAGGTCAAGGCAGAAACCTATGCCAAGGCCCAACCGCTTCTCAAGGCAGACGCGATATTTGCGTCGAATACGTCAACGCTGCCGATCAACTCGCTGGCGGAAGAGTTCAGGGATCAGAGCAAATTCATAGGCATTCACTTCTTCTCACCGGTCGAGAAGATGATGCTGGTGGAAATCATCGTCGGCAAGAATACCGGCGATGTTGCGCTCGCGACGGCCTTGGACTACGTGCGCGTGATCGGAAAGACGCCGATCGTGGTCAATGACTCCCGCGGCTTCTTCGCCAACCGCTGCGTACTTCGCTTCACCGCCGAGGGACTGGAGATGCTGATGGAAGGCGTGCCGCCAGCGATGATCGAGAACACGGCCAAAATGGCGGGGATGCCAGTCGGTCCGCTGTCGCTATCGGATGAAGTAGCGCTCGATCTGGTGCTCAAGATCATGAAGGCCACCGAAGCCGACCTCGGCCCCAACGCGATTGATCAGACCCAGAAGAAGCTACTTGTCGAGATGGTCGAGAAGCAGGGCCGCTTTGGCCGCAAGAACGGCAAGGGTTTTTACGATTATCCCGAGAAGGGCAAAGGCCAGAAGAGTCTATGGCCGGCATTGTCCGGCTTGCAGCCGAAGCACCTCGATCCCGACACGCTTGACATCGAGGAACTGAAGCAGCGGTTTCTTGTGGTGCAGGCGGTGGAAGCGGCACGCACGGTCGAAGATCATGTGATTACCGATATGCGCGAAGCCGATGTCGGCTCGATCCTCGGTTTCGGGTTCGCACCGTTCACCGGCGGGACGCTGTCCTATATCGATTTCATGGGCACCAAGAAGTTCGTTGAGCTCTGCCACAAGTTGGAAGCCAAATATGGCTCGCGTTTCACCCCGCCGAAACTTCTGATCGAGATGGCGGCAAAGGGCGAGACGTTCTACAGCCGCTTTCCCTCTAAGAAACTTGCGGCTGCTTGAACTTTGCGGGCGGCCGGGGCGAACAGCTCCGGCCATCATAGCCATGAGCGCCTCGCACCAGTCCGGGCAATCAGCGCGACAAGTTCTCCAGCAACAGCTTTAGGGCCGCACCGGCAAAGACCTGCATGTTGGCGGGGCGGTCAGCGCTGCCGGTCTCCAGCGTCCTGACGGACTGTTCCGGACCTGCGATTGCCATGCAGCTATGGCCAGCCGCGTCGCCGTACCGATTGCCGGTTGGTCCGGCCGATCCGGTTTCCGATAATCCCCAATCGCTCGAAAAGCGCTCACGAATCCGGCTCGCCAGGAGTTGCGCATATGGTTCCGATGCGGAGCGGATGCCCTTCATCGCTCCATCCGGAATGTCCATCAGGAGCCGCCGCGCCTCGCGCGTATAGACCACCGCGCCTCCAAGAAAATATGCGGACGCACCGGGCACCGCGAGCAGCGCCGCCGAGATCAAGCCGCCAGTTGAGGACTCCGCGACCGAAATGGTTTGATGCCGCTCGATCAATCTGGCGGCGATTTGTTCTGCGATCGGGACCAGGTCTTTCATTGACGCTCAGTTCCTGCGCAGCAGGCGTTTCAACAGCGGTTTTGGTGTCGGCTTGTCCGCAAGCGAGTGATAGACCACGCGGACGAAATTGGTGCCGGCGAGTTCTGTAGGTGCCCACTTCACGTTCAGGTCGGCGAATGGTTTTGCTGCGATCACCTCGGCCTCGCTCTTTCCTTGCTTGACAAGCGCCGCCATTCGTTCGCGCGCGGTCACCAGCATCATCCGATATGCTACCAGCGCTGCCCTGTCGGCGAGCGGCCCATGTCCCGGCACAATCCGGCTGCTGGCATTGGTCAGCTTGAGATAGGCATCCGTAGCGGCGATCATGCCATTGACGTTGCCGCCATTGGCGAAATCGATGTTGGGATAACGACCATTGGTGAAGGTATCTCCGGTCGACAATACGTTGGCGGTCTTGAACCAGACGTAAGTGTCGCCGTCGGTGTGCGCATTCGCAATGTGCTTGAGGTCAGCCACGCGGCCGGACAAGCGGATCTTCGAAAAATTCGTATAGGTGTCGGAAGGAAGCGCGCCCTTCGGCACGGCCGGTGTTCGCGCGCCGGTCAGGCCGTTCGTGGTTCCCTCCTCCAGGCGTTTTTTCACATTGTCCTGGGCGACGACAATCGCACCGTCCTTGGCAAACAGTTCGTTCCCGCCGGTGTGGTCGGCGTGATAATGGGTGTCGATCAGGTATTTGATCGGCAGCTTTGAGATCGTCGCAATAGCGGCTTTGATTTTGTCGTGCAGCGGCGCGAACTCGCTGTCCACCACGATGATTCCGTCCTTGGCCACCGCAAC
>JAICIT010000073.1 GCA_025960445.1 Bradyrhizobium sp.
GAGGAATGCTGGCAGCGGCTGGCGCAATCGGGTCTGGTCTCGGAAGCGGCTTGGCCCCAAATCGAACGCGATTTGCTGCTCGAAGATACGGTGTCCCTGGTCGTCCAGGTCAATGGCAAGAAACGGGGCGAGGTCACGGTGGGACGCGATGCGCAGAATCCACAAATTGAGGCTGCCGTTTTGGCGCTCGATGCGGTAAAACAAGCGCTGGGTGGCAAGACCGTCCGCAAGGTGATCATCGTTCCCATGAGGATCGTGAATGTCGTTGGCTAGCATCCGCATCGCCGCGCGGCTTCTCGCCGTGGCCGCCCTGGCGGCACTGACGGCCGGCTGTTTTCAGCCGATGTATGCTGAACATTCCGACGGTACGCCAGCCTTACGTGAAAAGCTGATGGGCATCGAATTGCCGCCCATCGAGAAGCCGAACGCATCTCGCGACGCCCGGCTCGGGGTAGAAATCCGCAACGCGCTGGCGTTCAAGCTATACGGCAACGCCACTGGCATGCCGCCGACCCACCGGCTTGTGATTCGTTTTACCACCACCCGTTCGTCGCTGATGGTCGATCCCGCGACCGCGCTTCCCTCGAGTGAGAATTACGGCATCGACGCGCAGTACAATCTGATCGAGCTTGCCTCAAACAAGTCGGTCATGACGGGCACCACATTCTCGCGGGTATCCTACGACATTCCCGGCCAGTTGCAGCGCTTCGCCCGAAGCCGCGCCTTCCGCGACGCGGAGGATCGCGCCGCGCAGGAAATCGCCGAAAATATCCAGACCCGACTGGCATCGTTCTTCGTCGCCGGGACATGATGGCAGCACCGCCGGGTTACGATAGCGCCGCGACCGTCCGGGGCCGAAAAGCATATCGGCACGATACATCCCATTGGTGCTTGCGCGCGCCCCGAAATGAAAAATCCTGATTCGTCGTGGTTGCGCTTCGTGGAAAAGAGATCGACGCCTTTCTCGCCCGACCCGATTCGGGCCGTCCCATCATTCTCCTTTATGGGCCCGATGCGGGGCTGGTGCGCGAGCGCGCCGACGCGCTGCTGGCATCCGCGGTGGACGATCCGAATGATCCGTTTTCGCTGGTGAAGCTGGATGGCGACGAGCTTTCGGCAGAACCCTCGCGCCTGGTGGATGAAGCTCTGACAATTCCGCTGTTCGGTGGCCGAAGAGCGATCCGGGTTCGCGCCGGCTCGCGCAGTTTCGCCAGCGGCGTCGACGCTCTCGCGACCAGTCCACTAAAAGATTGTCGCGTGGTTATCGAGGCGGGTGAGCTGCGGCCGGAATCACCGTTACGGAAGGCATGCGAGCGCGCGAAGACGGCCGTTGCAATCGGCTGCTATCCCGATACAGAGCGCGATCTTGCAAGACTGATCGACGACGAATTACGGGCTTCGAACTTGCGGATTGCGCCGGACGCGCGCGCGGCGCTGGTTTCATTGCTCGGGGGCGACCGTCAGGCGTCGCGCAATGAGCTCAGGAAGCTCACGCTTTACTCGCATGGCAAAGGCGAGGTCGGGCTCGACGATGTGATGGATGTGGTCTCGGATGCATCCGAATTGAAACTCGATCCGATCGTGGACGGCGCGTTCGCCGGAAAGCCGGAGCTGGTCGAAAGCGAATTTGCCAAAGCCATGATTGCCGGCATCTATCCCGGTATGATTATTTCCGCAGCCCAACGTCAGGCGGCATGGCTGCACAAGTCGGCGCTAGCGGTGGCGGAGGGAACACCGGTATCGACGCTGCTCGAAGGTGGATTTCCGCGGCTGCACTTTTCGCGCAAGCCGAACGTCGAAACCGCGCTGCGCAATTTCAGTCCCGCGCGGCTGGCCTCGATCATCGATCAGCTCGCGACCGCGGCGCTGGACATGCGCAAGCAAACATCGCTTGCGGCCGTGATCGCGCAGCGAGTGCTGTTGTCCATCGCGGTAAACGCAAAACGGCGAGGGTGAAATGAATCACCATCCCGCGGTGTTCGTCTCGTCTGCCGACGACGCGACCAGATAAAGCGTTTTCGAGCGAAGTGGGTGCGGTTCGGGTGAAGAAAACGCTCAGAAGAATAAGCTAGTTTTTTGTATCCAGCCGTTTCACGATCTCATCGAGCTGATCGAGATCGCGGTATCGGATATGCACGGTACCGCCGGAATCGCCGTGATCGATGCTGACCCTTAAGCCGAGCGCGTCGCTGACGCGCTTCTCCAATGCGACGGTGTCGGAATCTTTCAGCTTGCTGCCGCGTGCTTTCTGCGGTTTGCGTTCCGGCACGCCCTCGACATGGGCCAGCGCTTCGGCCTGGCGTACGTTGAGGCCGTCCTCAACAATGCGCTTGGCGGCGGCGGCCGGATCGGGCACGCCGATCAACGCGCGCGCGTGTCCCGCCGACAGTTGGCCAAGCGCGATGTAGGCCTGCACCTCGGCGGGCAATTTCGTTAACCGCATCATGTTGGCGATGTGACTGCGACTCTTACCGACGATTTTCGCAATCTCTTCCTGCGTGCGTTTGAACTCACCGGCGAGCGCGTGATAGCCCTGCGCCTCTTCCATCGCATTGAGATCTTCGCGCTGGACGTTTTCGATGATCGCGATCTCGAGTGCATCGGAATCGCTGACTTCAACCGGAGCGATCGGCACCTCGTGAAGGCCCGCGATCTGCGACGCGCGCCAGCGGCGCTCGCCGGCGATGATTTCATAGCGATCCTGCGCGCCACGAACAGGACGCACCACGATCGGCTGGATCACGCCGTGCTGGCGAATCGATTCGGCGAGCTCACCGAGTTCGACGTCGGCGAATTCGCGGCGCGGATTGCGTGGATTGGGCTTGAGGAATTCGATCGGAACTTTGCGTTGCGCGCGCGGACGGTCAAGATGCGCGGCCTCGCCGCCGACATCTCCGATCAGACTTGCAAGACCGCGGCCCAATCGCGAACGCGCTTCGTCGGCCATCGCCAGCTCCCTTGGATTCAACTTGAGCGCTCCTGTTTCTTATTCTTGGACTCGCGAAGCCGGCGAGCCCGAAATCTCGAAGTGTTCGTTCGATTGCGCGAGACGGATCGCGTCCGGAATGATTCTGCGATCACGGCGCGCGAAGTTCGCGCTCCCGCTGGATCACTTCCGTCGCAAGCTTAAGGTAAGCATCGCTGCCGACGCATTTGAGATCGTACACCAGGACCGGTTTGCCGTATGACGGCGCTTCGGAGATGCGCACGTTGCGCGGGATCATGGTGTTGTAGACCTTGGCGCCCATGAACTGGCGAACGTCGGCGACAACCTGGTTTGCCAAATTGTTTCGCGAATCGAACATGGTCAGCACGATGCCGTGGATCGACAGGTTGGGATTGAGCGTGCTGCGCACCTGCTCCACGGTTTGCAACAGTTGCGACAATCCTTCGAGCGCGAAAAACTCGCACTGCAGCGGCACCAGGATGGCGTCGGATGCCGCCATCGCGTTGACGGTGAGGAGATTGAGCGAGGGCGGGCAGTCGATCAGCACGTAAGTGTAATCGCTATCCGGACTGGCGTCGGTGTTCAACGCCGCGATTGCGTTGCGCAGCCGGAACGCGCGATCCCGCGTCGATCCCAATTCAAGTTCGAGACCGGAGAGGTCCATGGTGGAAGCCGCGATATGCAATCGCGGTACCGCCGTTGCCACGACCGAATCCCGCAGTCGCGCCTCCCCGATCAGCACGTCGTAAGTCGAGCAACTGCGGTTGCGGCGATCGATGCCAAGACCCGTGGAGGCGTTGCCCTGCGGATCGAGATCGACGATCAGCACGCGCTCGCCGATCGCTGCGAGGGCGGTGCCGAGATTGATCGCGGTGGTGGTCTTGCCCACGCCGCCCTTCTGGTTGGCCAGCGCCAGAATGCGGGGGTGTCTTGGCGCGGCTGGCGCCTTCTCCTCAGCATCAATTTCAGCGAGTACGGTCATGTGCGGGTGCCGTGGTGGCTATCGGATGAATCGCGTCGTTCGATTCGATCAAGTTCAACAATCCAGCCCTGTCCGCCGGTGACGCTGGAATGTAGACGAGGCATAATGTTCCAACATTTAGTGGCTGCGGTCAATTCTGCTTCTACATCTTGACCTTTAAGAAAAAGCGCTCTGGCGCCTCTTCTTACCATCGGCTCCGCAAAGCCGATAAGCTGGTTTAGCGGAGCTACCGCACGGGCGGTGACGCAATCGATCGGCTCTGCGAATCTATCCACAATATCCCCGATGTCGTCCAGATGAACCACGCCCGGCGCGCTCGTGACCCGTAGCGCCTCCCGCAGGAAGGCCGCCTTCTTCGCATTGCGCTCGACCAGGTGGACCAGCGCGCCCGACGTTTCAGCAAGAGCGCACGCCAGCACCACGCCGGGAAAGCCGCCGCCGCTCCCCAAGTCAATCCATGACCTGGCGGACGGAGCGAGCGTCAGAAGCTGCAGCGAATCGGAAACGTGACGGGTCCAGAGATGTGGAAGCGTGGATGGCGAGACCAGATTGGTTTTGGCCTGCCAGGTCCGAAGAAGATCGAGGTAGCGGTCCAGCCGCGATTCTGTTTCACGTGAAACGGGCGTCAGCCCGAGGGCCGCGATCTTGTCGGAAAGCATTTTGGTTCGCGTCGCTTGGCGCTGGGAGCTCGGGTCCTCCGAGCGGTCGGGGTGTTTCACGTGAAACGACCCTACGCAGAATCTGCTGTAGCTGTCCTGCGTGCCTCTCGCCGAAGATAGGCGGCCAAAATCGCCAGTGCCGCTGGGGTCATGCCATCCAACCGACCCGCCTGCCCTACCGTTCGCGGACGCGCAGCTTCCAGTTTCGCGCGGGCTTCATTGGAGAGCCCCGGCACGAGATTGTAATCGATGCCGCCGAGGATCATTCCCTCATCGCGGCGAAATGAGTTCACGTCGGCGATTTGACGCTTGAGATAGACGTCGTATTTGGCATCGATCTCGAGATGGACCGCCACACCTGGGTCAATGGCCGACAGCTCCGGCCAAATGCCGCGCACCTCCGACAATCCGATTTCCGGGTACGCCAGCAGCTCAAAAGCCGAGCGCCGATGGCCATCCTTGTTGAGCGCCAGTCCATGCTTGGCCGCCTCATTGGGCGTCAGCGTCAGCGATTTTGTCAGGCGCTTCGCTGCATCCAACGCCGCCATTTTAGCGCGGTGACGCTTCGCGCGGTCACTGCCTACGCAGCCGAGCGCAATTCCCTTGTCCGTAAGGCGCTGATCGGCGTTGTCGGCGCGCAGGGTCAGCCGATACTCCGCCCGCGAGGTGAACATCCGATATGGCTCCGTGATTCCGCGCGTCACGAGATCATCGATCATCACCCCGAGATAGGCTTCGGCCCGGTCGAACACGATTGGCTCGGCGGCACCCGCGGTCCGCGCCGCGTTCAACCCGGCGACGATGCCTTGCGCGGCAGCTTCTTCGTAACCCGTGGTGCCGTTGATCTGACCGGCCAGGAAAAGTCCCGGCAGCCGCTTGGCCTGCAGGGTTGGATCGAGCTCACGGGGATCGACGTGATCATATTCGATGGCATATCCCGGCCGAACCATTCGAGCGCGCTCCAGGCCCGGGATAGAAGTCAGGATTTGAAGCTGGACCTCCTCCGGCAGTGACGTCGAGATGCCGTTTGGATAGACCGTCGAGTCGTCGAGTCCCTCCGGTTCGAGGAAGATCTGGTGGCCGTCGCGGTCGCCGAAGCGAACGATCTTATCCTCGATCGAGGGACAATAGCGCGGTCCCGTGCTCTTGATCTGGCCCGAATACATCGGCGAGCGATGCACGTTGGTCCGGATCAGATCGTGCGTTGCCGGCGTCGTGCGGGTGATCCCGCACTGGATTTGCGCTGTAGTGATGCGACCGGTCATCACCGAAAACGGCTCCGGCGGATCGTCGCCTGGCTGCATTTCGACCAACGACCAGTCGATTGTGCTGCCATCGATCCTTGGTGGCGTCCCGGTCTTCAGCCGACCCAGCTTGAAGCCGGCCTGCTCAAAGGACCTCGAAAGGCCCAGCGCGGGAGCCTCGTCGACCCGGCCTGCCGGCCAGTTCTTCTCGCCCAGATGGATCAGCCCGCGCAGGAACGTCCCCGTCGTAATCACGACGGCGCCGGCCGACAATTCCAACCCTCCGGCCAGGCGGACGCCGATGACGCGCCCATCTGAAACGATGAGGTCATCCGCTTCACCTTCGACGACGGAGAGATTGGCGGTCTGCCGGACAGCAGCCTGCATCGCTGCCGCATAAAGCTTGCGGTCCGCTTGGGCGCGTGGACCCCGTACTGCCGGGCCCTTCCGGCGGTTGAGCATCCGAAACTGAATGCCTGCCGCATCAGCCACGCGGCCCATCAGACCGTCCAGCGCATCAATCTCGCGAACGAGATGACCCTTGCCCAGTCCTCCTATCGCCGGGTTGCACGACATGGCGCCCACGGTCGAGAACCGATGGGTCACCAGCGCGGTCTTGGCGCCGATTCGCGCCGACGCGCTCGCAGCCTCGCAACCGGCGTGGCCACCGCCGATCACGATCACGTCGAATGAGTCTGGGTGGGCAATCATGCCGGACTATTATCGCGGCGGGCTACAAGTCGGAAGCGGTAAGTTCGGGGATCGATCGGAAGCCGTAACTCAGGGATGCGGGTCCGGAGGCGGTGAGTTAGGGCCGGTCACGAAGCTGGTTCGGCGGCTGGCGGTGTTTCACGTGAAACAGCCGCCCACTCTGCGATGTCGGATGACGGCGGCAATCGTCCCCGTTGGTGGCCAGCAAGGCTCGCTATTTTTTGCTATTGCCGAGATCGAGGCTGCGAGCGCCGCTTTTTTATCTTTCGCCCATTTGCCATTTGTGGGTAGGGTGGCGCGAAGCGCCGAGTGGGGTACTGCCGCCCATCGAAGAAATGAAGAGCCGGAACGAGCCGGCCATGACGAGATCAACGGTATCGGCTGGCGTCGTTAGCCCAAGCCTCGGAAGGCACGTCCACGATACCCGCCCGGCTCGAATGTCTTTGAGGGACCGCAGATCTCTTTGAAACAGCGCAGAGACGAACACGTGTTCACTCGTCACCATCAGGGCGTACGAGTCCCGAGCCCCAGGCACAACCGTGATAGGGTTCGTCATTGACCGGCTTCTCCTGGCCATCCACGTATTCCTGGTTCCGACTTAACACACTTGGCGCTTCCGCCACCCACCTCACGAGCCGGTGGACGGATAAAACGGAGGCTGCTGGGGTCTTGGCGAAGACCTCCGTTTCATTTGAAATATGGACGAACAATCGAGCCAAGTCGATCTATCCTAAGACATCACTTGGAAATGAAATGAACGAAAAACTATTACTTGCCAACACAAAATTCGCGGAAAATCACGTCAAGCACATCTTCGATGTCGACCCGTCCAAGCAGCCGTCCGAGCGAGTAGGCAGCGGCGCGCAATTCCTCGGCGGCCAATTCCTCGCCCTGCCCGATCACCTCCAGGCTCCGGCGCAGCGAGGCTGCTACTTCCGCCAGTAGTTGCCGGTGCCGCTCCCGGGTAATCAGGCCCCCCTCGGCAGAGCCGAGATACTCCTCCGCGAACCCGATCAGCGCCGTCACGAGCTCGGCCACTCCGTCGCCGCGGCTTGCCGAAATCCCGAACTCGGCCCCACGCTCGCTCGCTCGAGATCCCGAGCGAGCCGCCGCAGCCCCCGAAATCTCCTGCGCAAGATCGATCTTGTTACGCACTTTCCATGTAACCGCGCCACGCTCCGCCGGCGGTGTGTCGTGCTCCGGATCGCTCAACCACAACATCAGATCGGCCTCCGCCGCTCGCGCCCGCGCCCGTCGCACACCTTCCTGCTCGACCGGATCATTGGCGTCGCGAATGCCAGCGGTATCGATCAGCGTAACGGGATAGCCATCGAGATCGAGCTGCACCTCGATGATGTCCCGCGTGGTGCCCGCGTGAGGCGAGACAATCGCGACCTCGCGCCGGGCCAGCTGATTGATGAGCGTCGATTTGCCGACGTTTGGAGGGCCTGCGATCGCGACCACCAATCCGTCGCGAAGCCGTTCACTCTGCCCCTGCGCCGCAAGCACTTCCTCAATCTCCCTTAACAGCACCTTCACCTTCGCCAGCGCAGGCTCGATCAGTTCCGCGGGAACGTCGGCCTCATCGGAAAAATCGATTCCCGCTTCGATCAGCGCCGATGCCTCGATGATCTGGTTGCGCCAGTCGCGCGCTTTGTCTCCAAGTAATCCTCGCAATTGACGTAGAGCCTGGCGACGCTGGCGGTCGGTGTCAGCGTGGATCAAATCGTCGAGCGCTTCGGCTTCGGTGAGATCGAGCTTGCCGTTTTCGAAAGCGCGTCGGGTGAATTCGCCGGGCTCAGCCGGCCGCACATCGACGACAGCGGAGAACGCCGCGAACAAAGCGGCCAGCACCGCGCGCCCGCCGTGGACATGAAATTCCGCGACGTCCTCGCCGGTCGCACTTGCCGGCGCGGGAAACCAGAGGATCAGCGCGTCGTCGATCGGCTGCTGGCCGGCGTCGCGCA